>NZIM01000050.1 GCA_002691585.1 Legionellales bacterium | reverse complement strand
TTTACCTTTATTATAGCATATTTATGCCTATTCGAGTGTAGATCTTATCTTTATAAGCCTAGTCTTCTGTGCCTTCTTCGTCTTTTTTCTCAAGCTCTCGTAGTTCTTTAAGCTCTTCTTCAGTTAAACCCTCTTCACTGAATGAAAAAGGCTTGGATTCATCTTTTTTTATCTGTTGAGCCATGCCACCTTCTTGCTCTTTCTTTATGGGTGTTACTTTTGAGGTATCGGGAGAAAAACCAACCACTTTAGATGATTCTTTAGGTGCATTTGATGCAGTTGCCTCAGGTGATTTTGTGGATTCATCCTGTTTAATCGGTTCATCAGATACACTGGATGGTGTTTCAGAAGACGATACATCACTTGCTGGCTCCTTCAAAGACGAATCGGTAGCCTCAGTAACCGCTTGTTCGTTAGTCTTATCATTCGTATTGGGTACAACAGGCTCTTTAGGTTGCGCTTTTTCATCCATTTCATCCGTTGCAGGGGGAGCTGGATCGGTCGCAGGCTCTGCCTTCATTGCGTCATCAGATGATGGTTTTGGATCAGTTGTTGGTTCAGAGGATGGCTCATTCACAGGATTGTCTGTGGCTTCATATCGACCACCTTGCCTAGGAGGATTCAAATACGCGTTGTCATCATACGATTCAGATGCACCAAGTACAGGAACATAACTTTGTGTTTTCTGATACACATAGGGATCAATTAATGTTTCACTACGTTCATATGCAGCAAGCCCCTCTTCGTCAGGCTCATATCCCTCAACGCTCAGCCCATTTGCTTTAGAAATAGCCCATGTACTCCATTTAAATAAGTCAGAGCCCTCTTCTATTTTGACAACTTTCCATCCTTGCTCGAGAGCTAATAAAATCATCTCACCTGCCGTTTTAAAAATCTGCTGGCGGTGACTGTTAAATCGTGGTTCGTCAATAGCTGCAGCCTTTGGTTCCAGTATTTGATCATCGTCAAACGTCTCTTCACGGGAATAACCGAGTGACGTTGACATCACGACTTTGTCTTTTAGACATTCATATAATACGGGTAACCCCATTAACGATGTAAGTGAAACGGTCTGATTGATTTTATTATCTGGATCAACTTCCCCAAAGGATGTGGTTGATAATGTTACAAACGCAAATTTCTGCTGTTGTATGTATTCAATATCCTCTTTAGTGACCTTCCTGACCATAATTACACTATAAACATTTCACTTGATGATTACCAGAGCGAATCAGTGCTAGTACTTTTAAAGATGAAAAAAATACCGTATGATGAATGTATGAGTAGCAAAAAACAGCAAACATTTGAAGATCAACTGCTAGCATTAGAGGACATTGTTAAGAAAATGGAGCACGGTGACCTTCCTTTATCTGAGTCACTCGAAGCATACGAGCGTGGAATCGGTTTGGTAAAAAAATGCCAAAACACGCTACAAGAGGCAAAACAAAAAGTCCTAAAGCTCAATGATGGCAATTTAGAACCTTTCGATAATGACTCGGAAAGTTGATTTAGTTCAACGCTTTTCAAACCTTCTTCACCACCACCTTCCTTCTGGAGAAAACGTGTTGGCAAAGGGGATGCGTCACATTCTCACCTCACCTAGCCAACTCATTCGACCTCAACTCGTTTATGCCACGAACCAAGCTTTTCATGGTAGTTTAGACCATGCCGATGGTGCTGCCCTAGCCATTGAGTACATCCATAGTTTCTCATTGATCCATGATGATTTACCCGACATGGATGATGCTACGACACGAAGAGGAGCTCCATGCGCACATCGTCTATATGGTAATGGTCAAGCAATTTTGATCGGTGACGCCCTTTTGTGTGAAGCCTTTCAATACATTCTAAATGATTCAAACACCCCCTCAATCCAACGCCTCATGCTAAAAGCCCTATCTAAAGCATCAGGTTACCAAGGCATGACATTGGGGCAAAGTCTAGACATTTCCCCACCCAATGACCTACCAGCATGGATTAAATGCTACCAACTTAAAACTGGTGCATTATTTTCTGCCGCTTGCATATTGGGTGCCTTGAGTGCTGGCATGGATGAATTTAAATACTTACTAAAACTTAAGCGCATTGGCCTTAAACTTGGATTATGTTTTCAATTACAAGATGACTTATTAGACGAAAACGAATTGCCCTCTGGAAAAGATAAACACCTTGATCAAAATAACCTCATACGATGGCTTGGAACAAAAGATACTGAGTCACTGTATAATGAGGAGCAATCACAATGCATGTCCATGATCCAGTCGTTACCTAACCCCCAACCTTTAATCACCCTATCCAACACTATTTTTTCTCGCCTATGCTTAACCAATGCCAAAAACTAATTTTAAATATCCAAGATAACTGGCTCAATGCGTTGAAGTTTGATCAATCATGGCAAACTGAACAGTTGAGTCCCAAAGACAATTACACCAACCGTATCATCACCACAACCGGTGATGTCTTTGAAAAAGCCGGGATTGCAATGTCACAATTACGAGGCAATAAACTTCCTGCTGCAGCAAGTGAGCGTTATCCAAAATTGGCCGGTAAACCCTTTGATGTGGTTGGCATCTCGCTCGTCATGCATCCAACGAACCCACATGTACCAACAGTACACGCAAACCTTCGGTTCTTTCAATGCGATAGCGTCTGGTGGTTTGGTGGAGGTATGGATTTAACCCCACACTACCCATACACGGAAGATTGTATCCACTGGCACAAAACCCTCAAAAAAACCTGTGACCAAACAGATGAAACTTTCTATCCTTCCTTCAAACCCTGGTGTGATGAGTACTTTTATTTAAAACACCGTCAACAAATGCGAGGCATTGGCGGTATCTTTTTTGATGATCTCAATCAACTGGGTTTTAAGACATTACACGCGTTCATCAAAGATTTAGGCCAATGTTTTATTGAGGCCTATCAACCATTGGTCCTAAAACACCTTGACCAGCCCTATACAGCCGAACAAAAAAACTTTCAGCTGCACCGTCGTTCTCGCTACGCAGAATTTAACTTACTGTATGATCGTGGAACATTATTTGGATTACAATTTGGTGGAAGAATCGAATCGATCTTGATGTCCATGCCCCCAATGGCTGCGTGGAAGTATGATTGGGAACCAAAACCAGGCTCATTGGAGTCACAACTTGACGATTACTTACAACCTAAAGAATGGGCCTAATCTTTTTTAATGAACTGATCTAAAGGAATGCCAACACTCCCGTCTTTGTCAGTAACTTGAACTTGTCTTGAAGCATCATTGTATGCCATACAAACATTAATCTCTAATGTGATGGGTTGCTTCAGCACATGGGATGGCCCTTTCTCTATGCCCTTCACATCAAAAAATAACGGATGAAACGGACCATGACCAAGGGCTTCTAAGTCTTTAAACAAGGTGGCAGAATGCTTGTAATGAACGGTCAACGATTGAGATTGTACCATTGGCCTTTGCCAACCAGCCTGTACCAATTGATCCCCTAAATCATGTAAATCGGGTGCGTTCATCGGTGTGTTGATCTCTAATATCTTCTCCAAGGTGGATTGTGTATTTACACCAAACGTCGCAAATAAAAAATAATGCTGACACACACAGCGAATGGATTGTAATAATGCAGACCATGTGTCGTCTTTAAAATACGTTGCAGGTGGTAAAACCCATATAAATGTACTTTTCGAAGGTTCCAATGTCTGTAGCTGTGGAAACGTTGTATAAGGTACGGCCTGACACGGTATGGTGGATTGTTTCTCCCACCAGTTGATTGCGTTCGGTGAAACATCAATGATATTAAAACAAGTGGCTGGCTCGATGAGAGTCTCAGTCACTTGTAATACACGCGATGCAATATTTTCCCAAATGAAGTTCATGAGAACATATTAAACGATTCTTTTAAAAACGGCCACCATATCGACCATGATTGAAGTTTGTTTCTGAATTCGACTCATCACTCCTTGGACTATCCAATGAGACCTCGTATAAACTATCTGAACCGGTGGATGATGTTTCATCTAGATACCGCTGTTTTGAAGATGATCCGAAAAATGAAAAATTTGATCGTTGTTTCTCTTTAAAAAGATAGGACTCTTTAGGTTGTTTTTTAATAGACTCTGGCTTATGGTTACGCATGTGGATGCACCATTGCAATAAATCAACCCAATGCTCTTTAATGCCTATACTAGCGAAATCATCCCCTTGACCCATGATCGCTGAGTACATACCCTGTAGCATTTGTTTTTTCTCAATTTGCTTAGGATTTAAATGGGAAATGTGTTGGCGTTCTTTTGAACCAATACTAGATCCATAATAAATACTACAGACCATTGATCTCCAAAATTTCTCGAGGGATTGACTTGCAAAGTAACAGCCCACCAATACTCCTATTGGTAGCGCAACACCCAATAACATTTCTTTTTGGACAACTAATCCAATGATGGGTAATAATACGCCTAAGCCAAAATATAAACCAACACCTACCCCAACTAAAATGGATAGTTTAGTGAAAAACCCCATTGAGGAACTGATGTTTTGACTCATTGAAATCTCAGGTTCAAGAATGTAATCACGAATGAATTCACCGTCTTTTTGAATTAACTCTGTGAGTTTATTTTTTAATTCAAAAATAGGTTCAACGTTTTTACCTGTTTTCTTAGTGAATATTTCTTTAATGAACGCATTGCTTTCGTATTGTTTGGTGACATCCTTTAGAGACTGATCGAGCTTTTCCATGATTGCCCGTCTATGTTCTGGATATAAATAACTGATTTCTCGTACCACGGTATATGCAAGATACACCTCTAATGCTTGACGAACCTTAGGGTCTGTTCCGACTAAACTGCGATCCATTAAATTGGTGTGTTGTTTTACAAAAATTTGAAATAACCATTCAAAGGCATCCAATCTTGGATTATTTGTTTTTATTGTATCTGAGCCATTCATAACGACCTCCTTATCAATTTATTATTTTTCCTTTATAAATAATATATTACAAATATAGCCTAAATTGGAGGGCTTGTCAGAGCGAATGGATCATGATACAAATGAATGATGATTAAAAAAACACTCTTTTGTCTAATAAAGATGTATCAAGTGGCTCTATCTCCCTGGTGTCATAAATGCAGATATATTCCAACTTGTTCATGCTACGCCACAGAAGCCTTGGAAAAACATTCAACATGCAAAGCCATTCGATTGATTGGTTTACGACTATTACGTTGCCACCCATGGTCTAAAAAAGACATGTATGACCCGGTACCTTCACCATGAATCATTCTCTTTGGACCCGAATTCAGCTGGAAGGCAATCAACGTATCTTGCAAAACTTGATTTGCTGTGATTTAGAAAATGTTCATTCAGATCCCCAATGGAGTGCGTTATGTGATTCATCTGGAAAAGTACTAGCAACTCTTTGGATCCATAAACAAAATCAACAATGGATCATGGATTTACCCAGTACTATGAAAGATCAAATCATCCAACATATTCAGCGCTACGCGTTGAGAAACCGATTTAAAATCGATGATGCATCGATTCCTAAGGATGAACGCTTTCACCTTCGTTATAACATCACCCATTTAATGCCATGCATTGAACCCAGCACCAGTTCACAATTCACGCCTCAAATGCTTGCTGTTGATCGTGTCCCTAATGCCATTTGCTGGACCAAAGGCTGCTATTTAGGGCAAGAAGTGATTATGAGACTACAGCAGCTTGGTAAAATCAAAAGAGTAATCAAGGCATTTCAATTCAATGGAGAAGTCGATTCTTTAAAGGTCACCACAGAAGATGGGAAAAGCGCAGGACAAATCATCAATTCCATCCATGATCAGAAAGAACATCTTTTTTCTATGATCGTCAATGTAGATCACGGGACACTTTTCGTTGATGATCAACTCATCAAAGCACTTTAGTCTGCTAACGCCTCTTTTGCCGCTACACTGGGCTTTAATTGAGGAAATAGAATCACATCTCTGATATTTGGTTGGTTTGCAAATAACATGACCAATCGATCAATGCCTATCCCCTCACCAGCAGTTGGTGGTAACCCATAAGACAATGCCTGAATATAATCAGCATCGTAGCCCATGGCCTCTTCATCACCTAAATCTTTTTGACGAACTTGCTCTTTAAATCGCTCGGCTTGATCTTCAGGGTCATTTAACTCATTAAACCCATTTGCCAGCTCACGTCCACTGACAAATAACTCAAATCGGTCAACATACCCTTCATGATCATCACATCGTCGCGCAAGCGGTGAAACGGCGACAGGGAATCGTGTAATGAATGTTGGTTTGATGAGTTTTACTTCCACAGTCTTTTCAAATAAATAATTTTGCATGATGCCCCAATCCGATTGATCACCATCATATTCCATTCCCTGATCCTTCATGTACTGAAGTAACTGTGCGGACGACTCTAACATGTCGCTTGATAGATTAGAATTGTATTTTAATAGCGCTTCTGACATTGTATAACGCTCAAATGGTTGTCCAAGATCTACTGTGTCATCTTGATACGTAAGCGTTGTGGTACCAAGAAGATGCTCTGCGAGTAATCTAAATAATGTTTCCGTCATATCCATCAATGTCTCATATTGGGTATATGCTTGATAAAACTCTAAAGACGTAAACTCTGGATTATGCTTTGTAGATAACCCTTCATTTCGAAAACAGCGATTGATTTCAAATACCCGATCAAAACCACCAATGACCAGACGTTTTAAAAATAATTCTGGCGCTATCCGTAAGAATAAATCTAAATGAAGTGACTGATGATGCGTGACAAATGGCTTCGCTGTAGCCCCACCACAAATGTCATGTAACATGGGTGTCTCAACCTCCATGTACCCTTTTTCATTAAAAAATTGACGCATGTATGCAATTAAACTTGCACGTAATTGAAACACCTTACGTGACTCCTCATTCACTAAGATATCCAAATAACGCTGGCGGTATTTAATTTCATGATCTACTAAACCATGAAATTTATCCGGCAACGCATACAAACACTTACTCAATAAAGAAACTGATTGAGCCTCTATGGTTAGCTCGCCCCGTTTTGTAATGAACAAGGTGCCCTTGACAGAAATAATGTCACCAAGGTCCCAATGTTTAAATTCATCATACACACTTTCTGAGACCATCTCTTCACGTATATAAATTTGAATACGTCCCGTACCATCTTGAATATGAGTAAAACTTGCTTTTCCCATCACTCGACGCGTCATGATACGACCTGATAAATGGACCGCATCTTTAGGAAGTGTTGATTGATCATCATACGTTGCATGCAATGTGCCAGCAAAATGAGTGGGTAATTCAGCTAAAGGATAAGCACATCCCTTCTCACGCCACTCAGCTAATTTTTGCTTTCGTACTAAATGTTGATCCCGATGGTCATTTTCACTCATGTTGACTCCTCACTTTGTTTTAAGTATGCAATAATAAACGGCTCTAAGTCACCATCTAAAACTGCCTGTGTATGTGTTTTTTCAATGCCTGTACGCAAATCTTTTATTCTGGAGGCATCCAATACATATGAACGTATCTGACTACCCCAACTGATGTCC
Organism: Legionellales bacterium; assembly: GCA_002691585.1. Classification (GTDB taxonomy): domain Bacteria; phylum Pseudomonadota; class Gammaproteobacteria; order Comchoanobacterales; family Comchoanobacteraceae. Next base: position 4,631 of record NZIM01000050.1, on the reverse strand, counting down.
ATCTTCGTAGCCTCTAACGCTTCTTTTGAGGCCATTTTCTCCTGCATTGCTGCTTGATGTAACTTAGCTTTGAGCTGTGACATGGCTTGCGCTTTATTTTTATGCTGGGATCGATCATTTTGACATTGTGCCACGATGCCTGTAGGAACGTGGGTGATTCGTACTGCTGAATCCGTTGTATTGACATGCTGTCCACCAGCACCACTGGAGCGATACGTATCGATTCTTAAATCACTTGGATCAATATCAATGGTAATGTCATCAACAATTTCAGGAGACACAAAAACAGAAGCAAAAGAAGTATGTCTTCGATTACCACTGTCAAAAGGTGATTTTCTGACGAGTCGATGCACACCAAGCTCTGAACGTAACCAACCATACGCATATGGCCCGATCACTTTAATTGTTGCTCCTTTAATGCCTGCGACCTCACCTGGAGAGTGATCAATTACTTCGTGTTTAAATCCTTTATTCTCTATAAATCTTAAATACATGCGATACAACATATCTGCCCAATCCTGGGCTTCTGTTCCGCCAGATCCTGACTGAATTTCAAGATATGCGTTTAATGGATCCTCTTTGAGAGAGAACATTTGAGTAAACTCTAACTTTTCTAATAGTTTTTCTGCCTCATCCAGCTGGGCATGTAATTCATTTGACATCTCAACATCATCTTCGCTAACGGCAAGCTCAATTAAATCGTCCAAACCACTTAAAGAATCGATTAATGTTTTTATGGGGTCAATGAGTTGATGGATTTTATTTTGATCCTGTTGGATACGCTTCATTAAATCCAAGTCTTTCCAATTGGATTCATCATTTAGTGACTGGGTGAGTGCGTCGAGCTGTTTTAGTCGTTGTTCATAGTCAAAGACACCTCCGAATGTCATCTAATCGTTGACATAAGTTGGTGTATTGTTCGTTTAAGCTTGTCTTTTCAATCATCGGCGTCTATAAGAAATTGGGTCGTGAGCGACTCGAACGCTCGACCAGCGGGTTAAAAGCCCGATGCTCTACCAACTGAGCTAACGACCCATGAAGCATTTATAATACGAAAAAACAATAAAAAGCGCAATAGCTTTTATTAACTTGGATCAATCCAGTTTTGATATTGTACTTTTGCAAGCTGAGCAACCGATGATGTTGGGTATTTATTTAACAATCGATGATAGGTTTGCGACGCTTTTTCTTGGCGTCCGGTTTGCCAATAAATGGTCACGAGACGTAATAGAGCATCTGGAATCAGACGATTACTGGACGTATTTGCAACCTCATTAAACATAGGCTCAGCCTTCAAAAGCTCTCCTTGTAATAAGTACACATCACCAAGATAATACAATGCTTCATATCGGTTTGCACCGGTTTTGTGTTCCTTTAGATAGCGCTCTAGGGCTTGTTGAGCGCGCTTAATTTCTTGGTTTTTAATCATTTTTCGAATGTTCACCAATGCCTGATCGACATCCACTGACTGTAATGTCACTTTACCACTCGCCTTTGAACGTCGCTCCATGGTCGCTTGTAAATTAATCATACGTTGTTCTAAATCATTGATACGATCCGAGTCAGATGATTCCATGATGTATTTTAATTGATTTTCTAATTTGACAACACGCGCTTCAAGTGCCTCAATAATGGCATCTGGCTCATCGTAATATGCAAAACATTGCGTGGAAATCAAGAACGCGAGTAGCTGATAGAAATATTTTGACATGTTTGACATTCCTTAATGGTTAATTGATTGGGTTTTAACCCTTGAATACGTGCTAATTGAGCTAGTTTAAGTGCTCTTGTATGCCAAAGAGCATCGTCTAACTCAGCAAGTTGATAGTCATGATAAGGCTGGTAAATTGTAAAAAAACTTTTGGGATGGGTGTCAATGACTACCTGTAAATCTTTCTTACCTTGCTCTGAAGGCACATGCTGATTTTGCTCGTAATTAATAACCACCTGTTGTTCACCAGAATCAAATTCAGAAACACTACAGCCGGCTAACAATATGTATACTACCCATAACATCAATTTCATCATATAGAATTGCTTATTTACTAGCAAGCACCCTCTTCGTTTTTATGTATGATAAACATCGTCACATGGATTCCAAGCGACAATCAACATCATTTAAATTAGTAGTCTCAACCGTCTCTTATGCATTTATGCGGTGTTTCTTACGTAGATGTCGAAACACCTTCCATGGATCTTTTCGCCAATAATATTGCTCTGGATGAGATTGAATAGCCTTAGTTAATGCCTCAACATAGCGGGTTGCGATAGCGTCGTAATGGACTTTCTCCCCCGGAGGTACAAGTTCGGTCACCTGAATGACATAACCTAAACCGTGTCGTTTTGCCCATAAAAAATAAACACCCGACAGACTTCGACCAGCTAAGCGAAATCCTCCTGAAGGAAAATCCACTTGATGTCCAAACATGTCTCTTTTTAAACCATGCCCACTATCACATACCAACCCTAATGCACCACCTTTCATCCAGGCCTTCACAAGTCCTAACGTTTGGGTGGAAGCCTCCCACATATGTACCATTGGATGTTTACGTAATTGAGTATATGTTTTTGAGCGTCTGCCTTGACCTTTGTACACACAATGTAACTTTACACCATGAGATGCGATAAACGGTGCACCCACTTCCCAATTTCCAATATGAGCAGTTAAAAACACAGGATTTTTTTGTTGAATCATTTGATAGAATAATGGATCGGCTTTTACCCATTTTTTTAGGCGACTACCCCAATACGGCCACAGTGCCATTTCGAGCATCAAACCACCCATGTGTTTTTTTAGGCGATGGATTGAGTCTTTGTCACACTGCAGTAAATCCAAATATGCCTTACAAATCTGGACACGGGAAGGACTCATCATAAAAACTATACCACCGATAAAACGGCTAAGGAGTAAGTGAAACCTGCGTGGTAAAAACACAAGCAACATACCAACGCATTGTATCAATCGGACTGTCATTAGTTCACTGGCATTGAAAGCCAAGTCGCACTGATAGGTTTAGACCATCGTGAATGTCCATTAGAGTCCAACAGCATCACCTTACCATCAGATGCGACCAATGGACCGATGGGCGTTGCTGTAAATGCTTTTAAATTATTATTATTTAATAATGTGACCTGTTTTTTTGTTGCTAAATCAAAACGAATAAGTGATTTGGCATCATTATGGTCATAAATGTAATAAATGGATTGATCCACCATCTGAGGATACAAGATTTTACCATCGGAATGGAGAATACGATTTTTTGAACCCTCGGCATTAATCATATAAAGGTCTGTATTATCACCATTGACAGAAACATACATGACCCCCTCTTTTGTCCCAAAAGGCATTAAATCAATGTCATTACCAAATGTGAGTTGATTTTTTCGTCTGTATCGCCATGACATAAGTTTTGGCTCACCATGGGTAAACTGAGTAAAATATAGTTCTCTATCCTTATTAGACCAACTTGGACTGCTCAGGGGTTGTTCACTCTCTAAAAGTAGGCGGTGTTCATCATTAATTCGATCATACACTTTGAGCTCATAATGATTCTGATCTTTGGTGATGTATGCTATTTTTCTTGAGTTACTTGACCATGTAGCCCCAATAACAGGTACATGCGCATTAAATAGTTGATCGAATCGATTACAATGTACATCAGACTCATACACTATGGTGGGGTGACTTGGAAAGATGATCGCTAGTCGATTTGAGAATTCTCCTGTCCGACCAGTCAGTCGATTCATAATGGCATCAGAACAACGATGTGCTGCCCAAAGCATTTCACCAGATCGAAAACCATAACGACGGTCCAACTTGATCTCACCATTATGGGTGAGCTCACAGGATAAACGAGAACTACCAGACTCATCTTTGATAATGCCTAAGTGTATAATACCACGTTCAAATGCAACGCTGGTAACACTTAAATCTTTCTCGATGATTTGATGCGCACGATTTGTAAGATAACTTTGGTTCAAATCAAACGTCGGCATGGCATGAATCGTAGAACACGCCATAAAGAATATCAACCATAAATACTTCATGTTTTTTAGTATAACGATTCTGTCATTGAATGCCAATGCGATCAATATCATACGTCATTGTCAATGGTGCATGATCTGAAAATATCGGAGCAGGATCAATACGTGTATCTTTTAATCCCATCTTTACAGCTGCATTAATGATATGATAATCAATGCGCCAACCAACGTTGTTTGCCCGCGCATTTGCCCGATACGTCCACCATGTATAGTGATCTGGTTCGTCATTTACTAGACGAAAAGCATCGAACCAACCATTCGAAAATAATTGTGTAAGCCACTCACGCTCCTGAGGTAAAAAGCCTGAATTTTTTTGGTTTGATTTCCAGTTTTTCAAATCAATATTTTGATGCGCAATATTCCAATCACCAACAATGATGGTGGGTGTAGATAATTTGGTGCTCATCCACTGATGCAGTTCATCCATCAGCGTGTATTTGATGGCTTGACGTACATCCCCCTGCGTCCCAGAGGGTAAATATAACGAATACACTTCAATCCCTAAAACCTTGACTCCAATCAACCGTCCCTCTTTCAACCATACACCCTCTAATGGTTGAATCACCTCATCAACATCTAAACGTGTA
>NZIM01000049.1 GCA_002691585.1 Legionellales bacterium | reverse complement strand
CAAAATTTTTGACTCTGAAAAGCTGACACCAATAGAGTTTATGGATATTTTTTATTACATATTTGATGAGCAATCACGTTACAAAGAAATTAAATTAAATAATCTTAAATTTTGGGAAACATTTTTTTCTAAACTTTTAAAATTCTTTCCTAACAACGATCAAAGAAAAGAGTTATTGAGATTTAGTGATGATGAATTACTGTTTATTAGAGGGGTTTGTAAATATAATAAAAAATTACGAAATCTTTATGGTGAATTATTTGATGAAAGCTACAATTTTTCAAAGATTCTTTTAAAAGATTTAGAGTTAATAACAATTTCTTATATTCCTAATATAGAATTCCATAAGTGTTATTATTATTTATCCAACATTGTAAATATGTACTTAGAATCTGAGGAGTATATTAATTTGACTAAGGACATATTTAATGAAAATGACTTTCACACACAAGATTTTCTCATTGTAGAGCCTTTAAAAGTATTTAAACAAAAGTGTTCTAAGCATAAGATTATAATGTTTCTGAACTCAAGATTTATGAGTAATTTAATATATCCTTTCCCAGATATCCAACTCAGCTATATGATTAATAAATCGCTTATTGTAAATATTATTTTGTTCGTTTTCTCCCAATTAAGTACTCAAAAACATACAAATTTACAAATACCGTATATAAAATTATCAATTGACAGCGATGTTATAATTCCGGAAGAAAATACAGTTAGATATTTATCTGATTTAATTCGTGTAATTATCGGATTTTCTTTATTAAATCTAAAATTTAATTGTTTGTATCAGAAATTCCTAGTTTTATCTGATTTAAAGGGCATAGAAGCAATGAGCTTATTTAGAGAATATTCAAATGAAACCAAAATAATATTTGAAAAGAATTTTATGGCATATGATGTGTTTGCTTCTCTACGTGAAACAATGAATAAAAACTTTGATGAATACTCTGATGAATCCCTATCAAAACTACACAAAGTACTTGATTTAAAAAACAAAGATAGTAAAGAAATTGACTGTTCTGTCCTTCGTCATTTTAATAAGGATAAAGAAGCCCTTGAAAATATTGCTGACATTATGAATTTTGATTATATTGTAAAAACTTTATTGTCAATAAACCCTGATAAGAGAAAGATGCTTTTATTTAATGTTATGAATCAACCTCCAACTGGGCCTTTATTTTTTACGGATTCATTTGCATCCGTATTTTCAGATCTTGTAGGTGAAGTTGAAAAAGAAAAAAGTTATGAGAGGTTCCATGAGCTTAATAAAGGATTTTTTAATGTTACAATTAAAAGAGAAGGTAGCAATACAACAATAAAAGCATCACAGGATACTAGCATTAGCAATAAATTGGATGATGACGATTTAAATATGAGTAAAATATTGCGCGAACATTATCCAAAATTATACTGTGAACGCTTTTTTTAACATTAAAAAGATAAGATATATGTTTGTTAGACAGTGTTTTACTTTATCATTCTTTTTTTTTTGAATGAAAATCAATATTTTCCTTATATCAAAAAAGGATGTGAAATTTCATATTGAATAAAAAATACAAATTAATCATATGTATATGTAACTATATTATGCTGGATATTATAGTTTTTTTATTTCAAATAATTGATTATCAATTAAATCTAGAAGAATAGGGAAGTGGTGTTATGTTCATCTGTATTTTCAATACGCTGAATATTTGAATTTGAAAAATGAATCCTCTCATGTATTGTAAAGGAGCAACCATTTTTAATTACTATCTATGGTTATATTTTTAATATCATGCAGTACATTTAAGTAGATGTATGATTAATTATAAAAGACCAAAACTGACTATAAATGATACATTTACAAAAAAAATGATGACATACATCTCCTAATATTGAATTTAGTAATTAGATAGATGTTTCATAAAAAAAGACTAAGATTTTCCTTTATAACTCAATTACACAATTTTCCCTTTTTTCGTCCCCGTTATATGATGCTTGACCAACACAATGCTTACTTTTTCTTAGACATTTAATAAGATACTTTGAATCAAAGAAAAAGTTATTTTTAATTGCATTATAATAACCTACTATTTTATTTTTCTCATCTTTAATGGAGTGTTTCGCATTAGTGAATTTAAAGGTAACACAAGCCATTGTAAAGGAGCTTTTCTTTTCTGTGTTTTTTAAATTGCAACTGATATGCTTGGTTTGGTCCTGAATATCTATTGTGATTTTGCAAGGGAATTTGTTTCTAGCTTCAAAACTTACAGATTCACCAAGACGAAAATATTTGTTAAAGAATCTTCTTGGCTTATTAAGCTGCGATGTATCTAAAGGTATTGTGTATATTTTTTGTGATCGAATTTCTTTAAAAAGTAATTCCAATGATGTTTTCAATGTTAAAACATCTGGTTTTAAAGGATGCTGATTTTCTTTTTTACTACGATACTTTTCTTTATTTAATATTCTACCTTTTCCAAAATCATCTGCCATGAAACCCTCCAGAGAGGTATACTTAGGTAAAGGTGGTGCAGGATTTTTAAGATCTGCTATGGGGCTTTTTTTTCCTCTTAAAACAGATTCATCAATGCGAAGCATTTTTACTTCTTTATATTCAATTAGCGGTTCAATATTCGGTGGTAAAAGGATTTCACTATCACAAACACCAAATTCATAACGCTTCACAAGTAATTGATACTCGATTTCAGCTTTCTCTACTTTTGTTGGATTTGAAAATAGACTGATGTCTTTTAAACGTAAGCAGCGGTCTTTAGCGCTTAATATTTTATAAACTTCTCTAATTTCGTTACAAATCTTAAATGCGAGTATCTGGCCACTTTCTTTGTCATATCCAAAAATTAATCCTATTAGTCTAATTTGCCAATGAGACTTGTTTTGTCCTGTGATCATTAATTTAGCTTCAAAGAGGGGAGATCCAGACTGGCCATTCTCTTTTTTATGGGGTGTTTCAAGGTTTAATTTAAGCAAGTCTGCCAAAGCATCTTCTGGTGTTACAAAGTGTATTTTGCGATTTAAGGTAGGTTGATGAGGATCGATATAGAAAAAGTGGCTCCCATTGGCGCTAGGATATTCATCAAATTCAAGGGGTAAAGCCTTATGTGGTCCCACTGCGTTCATTTTTCCAATAAATTGATCGGGGTAGTAACCCAGAGTGCTAGGTCTACGATAAAAAAAGCCTGTTTCTGTTTGTGGTTCTAGATATACATCATTTATTTGAAGCATATCTAGAGCTAATTGATCTGAAATAACATGAGCATCACTGAGCAAAATATCTTTTGTTAGCCAGCATCCAGAACCGTAGTGTCGATTTGTCTCAAGTGGTATTGCATATTCAGTAAATTTAGAAATTGTACTCATCAATTCAGCCTTAGCTTCAAAAGCTAATTGGCATTGGTGTAGATAACTTTCTTCAACTAATTTGAATTCTCTTTTATATTTTTCATGTGCTTCTATATATCCAAGCATTATTTTCCCCCATTCAATTGATAGTATAAAGTTTATATTTTTATAAATATATTTAATATAACAATTTTATAGCTTTAATTAATCTCATATTAGGCTAATCTCTCAAGGTCTATTGAGATATGGTCGATTGGCATATTAATCTTATTAGCATAATATACTATAATAGCAATATGGCTTGTTTATTCCGGTAAGAAAAATTACCGGAATTATGGAGTATCTATGTCAGTACAAACAATCAACAATTTTATCCGCCCTCATTCAACCCAACAAATCATTTATACCTTACAAACGGGACATAGTATGCCGTTTGAATCATTTTTGAGGTCTTGTGAGGCGCAATATTCTTTTCCAGGCTTAATGGATACTTCCACTTACTTATGTAATGTCTCATGTGCTCATATTGTGTCGAGTGTGCCAGTTGTTAATCACGACATGTTATATTTACTGTTATCTGAATTAAATACTGATTTACCACCTGATTATTCGAATAAACTACAAGATTTTCTTAACGAGCTAAATAAATCTGATGGTGTGTTATCAAGCTTTAAAGATTTTTTAGAAACAATTAAATCTAATAGCTTTAAAATAGCTAAGGAATATAAAGGCTCTCTTGATAAATATCAATCAGAGCTCGTTCCTTTCATTTCTAAAGAATTTGGTATAGATAAATGGATAAAAGAATTATTAATTAACGACAATGACTCGATTAAATCTAAATTATCAGGTGCTGGAGTTCCTGCTGACAGTAAACTCTATGACTCATTTAGTAAAGAGGAACTTATTATTGCGTATCATCAAGGCATTAAAAATGTTTCTTCATTGTATGATCAAGCAAATGAAGTAAAAAATACCTTAGAGAAATTTAAACAGCAATTTGTTAGCCCAACATTTGATAATGTATTAGTTCAAGCCAACGCAAAATCCAATGAAAATCAAGTCTTAGAAAACAACTATAAGCATCTTCTTGATCACATTAAGAAGTTTAAGGAGGAAACCTTATCACATGTTCCTGATATCAGAAATGTTGATGATATCCAGCTACTATCCCCCCCTTCTCCGTCATCCTCTAATTCATAGAAAATACAGCTAAACTAAAGCGTTGATTTAGCTATTCGATGATTCCTCTGGAAACCATGCTGGGAATGGATCGTTCATTGATTCTATATCATGAGATTTCAAATAATCATTTACAAGACATGAATCAAGCTGTTTACGTATTTCTACCTCATCCATATCTCCTTTAAGACCAATAAATACAATTTCTTGTCTTCGATCCCCATATTCGTCTGACCAATTCTCATGAACGGCATTATTGAAGTCTTCAGTTTCAGGCCAATCTTCCCTCGGCACAGCATCCCACCAGCGTCCAAACCCCTGATGGCTAATAAATGCTCCCGCTTTTGAAATCTCTCCTACAAATTCTGGGCGTGTTGCTATCCAAAAGAAACCCTTAGCCCTTACAACGCCAGGCCATCCTGCATTAAAGACATTATGGATTTTTTCTGAATGAAAGGGAGCGACAGCTCGATATACAAAGCTAATAATCCCATATTCCTCTGTTTCTGGAACGTGATCTTTAAAATTATTTAGTTCTTGAGCCCATAAAGGATGCATTTGGGCTTCATCAATATCAAATAATTTAGTATTAATAACCTCTTCGAGGACTACTTTTGAGTATGAAGTATTAATTACTTTAGCTTTCGCATTTAGACTGCGAACAATTGCATAAACTGTTTTAAGTTCTTCCTTGGATACCAAATCAATTTTGTTTAAAAGAATAACATTTGCAAATTCAATCTGTTCAACAAGAAGATCAACTAGCGTTCGATCATCATCTTCTCCTAGACTCTCACCTTGGTCTTTAAGAAAATCTGTAGAACTATAATTTTTGATTAAATTTGCTGCATCAACGACAGTAACCATTGTGTCCAACTGTGCAACATCGGAAAGACTATCCCCGTTTTCATCACGAAAATCAAATGTTGTTGCGACTGGTAATGGTTCTGATATGCCTGTACTTTCAATTAAAAGATAATCAAATTTATTCGCATTGGCTAAATCTTTTACTTGTATTAATAGGTCCTCTCGAAGTGTACAACAAATACATCCATTACTCATTTCTACTAATTTTTCTTCAGTTGAAGATAGACTGCTTTCACCGCCTTCTATAAGGTCTGCATCGATATTTAACTCACTCATGTCGTTAACTATAACTGCTACCTTAAGTCCCTCGCGATTATTTAGAATATAACTTAGAAGAGTTGTTTTACCGGACCCTAAAAATCCTGATAAAACGGTCACTGGTAATTTATTTAATTTATCCACGCACATCACCTGCAAATTGCTAATTTTACACTATTTTTAATCATATTTTCAATAACTTAAAATTTTTCAAAATATTCATTACCTTTTTTTTCTCAACCTATTAAAGAAAGTTTTTAAAGTATGTCTTTTCTCATGAATACTAATCGAGCGTTTTAATGTATTTAAAACAACTTGTTGATCGATTCTCATTTTTTCTGCATAGATAGTAGCAAAAAAGTGTAAATCAGCTTTATTGTAGTTATATTTTGACCACCAGTCATGAATAAGACGATAAATATTATCCATAGCATCTCTAAGGTTGCCTCTTTTAAATGTCATTCTATTTAAATCAACCAAAAAGAACTCATATTTTTGAGGTCCTGTCTTTGTTACTAGAATATTTCCAGGGGACAAATCCTTATGGTAAATATTTTTCGCATGTAATTTTATAATGAAGTCCATCATTTGTTTTAAAATCATCGTTCGATCTTTACATTCATTATTATAAATGACCTTTTCCATAGTGAAATCACAATCAATTCTTGTTGATAAATAATAGCTTTTTCTTAAACCCATCCAGCTCCTATCTTCTACAAAAGCAATAGGCGTTGGGCAGTTGATATCAGACTTTATTAAATATGTTGAGTTATCATACGATCTTTTTGCCTTAGATGTATTAAATAGCGAGTAAAAAAAGCGGTTAAAGGGATTTGGTAGCCTAAAGGATTTTACGATGACATCAACCCCATTTATATTGATGGATTTAATTGCGTTCCTGCCACGGTGAATATACGACCCTGATGTTTCAAATACACGGTCAATGTTTTTTACCATGTTTGTGAAATTTTTATAATCTGGGTTTATTTCAAAATAGTTGCCAGTCACTTTACGTCCTCTAATTTACGTTCGACATTGCTTATTATAAGCATATATTGAATCCGATTAAACTAATTAGTGCTTCTATGTTATGTAAATAATTTCAAAAAATATTGCGTGGAATGGAATGAATTGTTTTTATTTCAATCGCTTTTGGACTCTCTTCATATTCATTTTCATTGATAATAGTTGCACTGGCTATCGTATGTGATGATGTTTCATTACATGTGGTTGTTGGGAAGGGATCATCGTTTTGATTTGTCTCAATAATTTCGGGATAGAGGGTGTTATTTAATAATTTTATTATGAGATACGTTGAAACACTACTTGTTATAATGGCTCCAGTGATTAAAGCACCTACTGTAGCTTCTGACCACGAATCAAGAAAAGGTATGTTATGAGCTTCACAGCCAATTAAAATTGCAATCGTAAAAGCACTGTAACACTCTATTGGGAAAAACATGAATGAATTTTCTAATGCACCTCTTTTACTTCTTATCCCTAGATAGATTCCATAAATACAACCAGGCCATAGGAAGACCCAAAAAATTTTTCTTGGGGGTTTCATATGAATTAACATATGCCCCAGATACACATGCAATGGCAATGATATACCTAAAAAAAAATGTGCCATAAGAGTATTCAGACTTTTTAATACGTGAAAAAAGGTTTCCGTAGGAATTTCAATGTTTCTCACATAATCTATACGATTGGCATGTGCTGTTGGAACTGTTACTTGATTATCTAACACAAGATGTCTTGATTACTCCTTTATTTTCAGATTTTAATGTAAAGATTAGACAAATTTGGTGCACATTGTGTATTATAATCGAATGAGCGGTTTATTAAAAGAAAATCTGGTTCCCTCAGTCGTCTTAGTTGAAACATCACATAGTGGAAACATTGGTTCTGTTGCCCGTGCAATGAAGACGATGGGATTAAATTCATTGAAATTAGTAAGGCCAAAATGTGACCCACAGGCACATATCGCGTATCAAATGTCATCAGGTGCAGAGGATATATTAGATAATGTCAGAATATACGATACTATTTATCATAGTTGTGAGAAAATTGAGGAAGTCATTGCTTTATCTTATAGAAAACGTTCTATCCCACTTCCAGTAAAGTGTCCAAGAGAATATTTTGATCAAATAGAATCGAATCAACATTCTAGAGCATTTGTTTTTGGCAATGAACAAAGTGGTTTATCAAATCGTGATTTGGACGATTGCCACCTGCAAATGGCTATTCCCTCCTCTAAGGACTTTCCATCCTTAAATCTTGCTGCTAGTGTTCAGATCATCTGTTATGAATGGGCTGTATGGGCGAGTCACTTTGAAACACATACTTTTGAAGCCACTGAACCTCCAGCAGAAAGTGCTGAAATTGTTTCTTTAAGAACACATTGTCAGAATACATTATCTAACATTGGTGTGATTCGTAAAGCGCATCCAGAGCATACGCTTCGCCGCGTCAATCGGATGATAAATCGATATGGTTTAACCAAATCAGAAGTTGCCTTTTTAAGAGGTATATTAACAGCAGTCGATAAATTAACATGAATAAGTTTTTCGATTATGCCAGCGGTAGTCCTATTCATCCATTAGTGTTGGAAGAGATGATGCCTTATTGGAGTGATTCTTTTATGAATATTGCTTCGAATAATAAACAGTCAAATGAACTCAAAGAACTTATGAATAGTCGTTTAGAGAAAATAGGCGACTTATTAGGTTTGAATCCAGATGGTTTGATTGTTACCTCAGGTGCAACCGAATCAATCAATTATGCAATAATTGGTGCTACTGAGTATTACGCTAAAGATAATAAAGTGCATATTGTAACCTCAAAAGTTGAGCATAGTGCAACCTTGGCTGTATGCGAACACTTGGCATCTTTGGGGCATAAAATCACATATGTTAATGTAGATGAGAGTGGTTTAATCGATATCAATCATTTTCAAGAAATAGTACAAGAATCACCCTTTTTAGCGTGTTTTCATCATGTTAATAACGAAACTGGAGTAATACAGCCTGTTGAGAGATTATGCGATATTGGCAAAGAAAAAGGGGTTTTGATGCACATTGATGCTTCCCAGACATTTGGGAAGTTATTGGTGGATTTTGGTTCCTGGTCTGCAGATTATATATCTTTTTGTTCACATAAAACACAAGGCCCGACGGGTGTCGGACTTCTCTACAGATTACAGAAGCCATTACGTCATTTATCTCCATTAATACATGGGAAAGGGATTAATTATCGTCCTGGAACATTCCCAATGGCGTTGTTTATGGGGATGGCGAGAGCCATAGAGTTGTCAATGGAAACTCATCATCAGCATGTGTTGAAACTCAAAAATACAATGTTATCTTTACTGGATTCACACATCATCAGTAATGTAGAAGCTGAATGTACTGTACCACATATCATTAATTTATATTGTAAAGATATATTTAATGACTTAATGTTGTCAGCACTACCTGAGTATGTTTTTTCGGTAGGCTCGGCATGTACTAGTCAATTAAATACTCCCTCCCATGTTTTAAGAGCAATGGGACTTTCTGATGATCGAATTCGTTGTTCATTAAGAATATCATTTCATAAGTCTCAGAAAATTGAGGACGTCAAATTGTTTGCACAGCAATTAAATAATGCATTCATAAAGTTAAGGGAGTTTTTACCTCATGAATCGATTTAATCCGCTTGAAAATGAGAGCCTGATTTTAAAAAAAGACGATAAAGTGTTAAGTGAAAAAATCATATCCTTAAAATCTTCTAATCAAACAATTTGTTTATATTTTGATGGTCAACAACTTAAATACAGAGCAAAAACACATGTTGATGTTCATCAAGCGATTTCATTAATGTTTATAAAGTGCATGAAAAATCAACTAACGAGTTTTCAGGAAAAGCAATTGAGGCAGTTGATGTTAAATCCAGAAATTAAGTATGTTCAGGGCATCATTATGGGTTTCTGGAGTAAAGTGATGAATCTATCAAAATGAAAAAGTTCCACTCCTGTTAGGAATGGAACTTATCATTGGATCTTAGAATACTTCTAATCGTTTTATTTTAATAAAGGTTCAGAAGAGTTGTAGTCTGCAACATATTTACCCCATTGGAGAAGCTTGTGGTTGCAATCATCTTGATCAAGTTTTACTTCAATCAAGTAAAGTGTGTCATCCTTAAACGCATCATTAACGGCTTTTTGGAGTTCGTTTTCTTTCGAAACAACCACCGATTTTGCTTTCATATTATTGCCTCTAAAGACTTCAACTAGCTCAGCGTAACTCCAATTGTTGATGACATTATATGGACCATCATGAATTTGAACTTCAATGCCGTACGAAGCATTATTGATTAAAAATATAATAGGTTTTAATTTATAGCGTATCATTGTAGATAATTCTTGGGCAGTCATTTGAAATGAGCCGTCCCCTATTAGACCTACAACTCTCTTTTTATTATTTAGTGCAGCCTGAACACCTAATAATGCTCCTACAGACCAACCAATTGATCCATATTGCATCTGGATTTCAAAACCACATTTATTTGGTAATT
>NZIM01000048.1 GCA_002691585.1 Legionellales bacterium | reverse complement strand
TTATTATCATATATAGAACCTTCAACACCAAGCATAGGCATTGGATTACCAGAATAATGATCTTTTAAATGGACAAATGATTTTTGTTCATCAAAATCTTTCACCATCCAGAATGTTTTTCCTGTTTTTTGTTTCTTATTTGGTTGTTGTAACATGGCTGACATATTTTTAGTATCTTAGATTTCTTTTATAGGTTTGTTTTTACTATTTTATTTTGTTTTTTATTTACTTTTATTTGTTTTTCTTTATTTATGTTTAATATTTATATGTAGAGTGTAGTCTACCTGTGTCTCAGCATGTGATGTTTTTAATATATAAAAGAAGCTAATTGTTTTTTAGCTAAAAAATAATGAAATAGAAAATAAAAAACAAAAACTATATAAGTAAATTAATATTGAATAAATGGCATCCCAGAGATATGAAGCGCTTGGTCAAAATAGTCAAACCACACTTAAACAGAGATTTAAAAATTATGTTGATAGATCCGGAGATGTTGAGACGACCGAACAAAAAAGTTTCCAAACGGTTTATGTAGTAATTAGTTTTATAGCCAGTGCATTTAGTTTAGGATGGTTGGTTATTAAATTATACGATGACACACAAGTTGGTAGATTAAATGTGTTAAATCCAGATAAATTTAGTCTTTTAAGCAGTACTGTTTATCTTCTTCTACCACTTCTTGGTGTTAGATGTTTGTACCTATTAAATAGATTTTACAGACTCAGATATTATGATGCAAGTAATTTGCAAGGACTTAGTTCTTTGGAACAAAGTGCGCAAAACAGCATATATCTTGATGAAAGAATAGATTTAAAAATTTTAAGACATTTATTTTCTATTGCATTGTTTGTTACTGCAGTTTCAGCATATGGTCTTATTGCGCATGATTCACCAGATTATTGCCCTGTTGGACAAGATGCAACTCATACTGCCACAAAAGCAATTGCAAAAGATTCTAACGTAGATAGACATGTACATTTAAAAAGATGCATGGTTGCAGATTTGAAAGACGGAAATGATCATTATGGTCAAGAAGCTATCACTGTTATTCTTGTTACTGCTATTATCGCTGGTGTAAATAGGTTAATTGATTTGCTATTGGATTTCCCAAATACTAAAGATATCAGTAGTCCAAGAATGTTGGCTGCTGAAGTTGGAGACGAGAGAACAAGTAACGACAATCGTTCCGTAGGCATTAGTTTGGTATATCAAACTGTTCTATTGGCATTGTCTACAGGTGCACTTATTTTTTCAGTTGTTGCTGAGTCTCAAGACATGGATGCAACAGATGCGAGTGGGTCAAGAATTATTAAAACTAGTGAACTTGATTGGTTTATTGTAGCAATCGTTTTAAGTGCTGCACATACATTATTACTAGGAATTGGATTGGCAGTTAGGTTAATGAAAGGAAGAGCATGGTGTCTAGATATTGAAGTTATTACACTTAATACTATCCCATGGTTTAGATTCCTTGTAGTAGTTTTAACAACGGGTGCTTTGTCATACAGTCTAGGAATGAACGTTACAGAACATGTAGATTATAGTTTTGTTGTTCTTGCTCTTACATGTGAGGTTGCGTTGGATGTATTTGGTAGAAACATTGCATAAAATCATAAATTAAAATATTATATTATCTAATTTTGTATACTCTACTCTGTTTGTTCTTTGAACTAATCCTCCTCTATTTTCAATAGATTCAGTGCGTTGTCTTGAATCTGGGGGGTAAATTGGTTTTTTTACAGAATTGTTTTTTGTATCGAGCCCCATAATCAGACAAAAAAGAAGACCAAGACCACCAATAATAATAAATGTAATCTGAACACCTTGCCAACTTGGTCCATAAAATCCGTTTTTTGATAAGTCTGAACATTCTTGGTTTTTACCAAAACTATCTCCAAACTTGATACTATTACATAATCTGTAATACCCAGTAAAAATATTACCTATCAAAATCCATGTCAAACTCAACTTAGCACTTACACTTAGAACAACGTATAGTTGATCTTCAATAACTTTTTTAATATTATGTACATAACACAATAACTTTAACAATCCAAAAGAAACATAAAAAATAACAAAGAAAATGCTAGCAAAAGTAATGAAAAATTTATCTTCTTCTAAAGTCTTGGAAAATTGAACTTGTGTTGACAACATATAAACATAAATTAATTGTCCGGCGAGTAACAGAAATCCAACAAGAAAGTTTAATCCATCAGACACCATATCTTTTCTATCATCAATTATATATCCTACCAATTGGGTTCCAACATTCAGAATAAATATAAAAATAATATCAGTAAGTGTCATGTCTGCAGCGCTCAAAACAAATGCTACTTGAATTATAGCAGCTGTCGCGCAATATTCAAGTGTTCTTCTTAACAATTCAATAACGTGTATACCTCTGTAGTCTTCGTCGTTGAATTGTGTCTCCATGTATTTAAATTGACTTCTTTTATTTACCAAAACAAGAACTGCCAGTGCATGTGACAAAGCTGTCAGCAATTCATTCACAGACAACCATGTCATAAAATTTTGTTTTTCACCAAGGTTAACATCTTTCGATGATGTTGTTACAGCCGTATCTGTAACGTTATATTCATAACCACGAGCATAAATATTTCTAGTTTTAAAATGCTCACTATCATGACTAAAAGAAAGTGCAGTTGATATTGTATGCAAAAATGCAGCTAGTAAATGGTAATATAATAAATTATCCACGTCGCCCATTTTTTACAAAAGAAATATATAATATAGTCTATTTTTTTAATTCAATTTCTATACTATATAAAGATATCCCATTTGAAACAAATGTTATGTTTGCACATTTACTTATAATATTAGGACTTTGTGGAATACTTTTATTTTTGTTTCTTGTGCTACTTCGTTGTATGCTAGACTTATGTGCATTAAAAAAAGAGGAAAAAAATAATATTGAACTACATATAGAGATTGAAAATACAGTCCCCTTGACAACATATGATGTTGAATGTCCAATTTGTCTGGAAAAACCTTGCAATATTGCTGCACCATGTACTCATAAATTCCATGAAAAATGCCTTTATCAATGGTTTAAAACCAACAATTTTACATGTCCCATATGTCGCATTGATCTTTCAAAATATGATTACAAAAATTGATTTATTACAATGATATTCACATGTTATTCAAGCCCTATCAATGTCAACATTCAAATAAAAAAAGCCGAAAACTTTTTGTGGAAAAAATAATGTTAATCACCTGCTAAAAGTGAACAAAAAAAATAGAGGTGGATCGAGTATAATTTTATGACCTCCAGCATAGAAATAACACTCAAATTTTATAAGGCGAATATCATTACAGTAATGATATTGTCATGGTCCATGCTGTCACCCCATAAAAAAAAGTAAGATTTACCTGCGATTTTCCTTAGCTTTTTTTTCTAACAGGTAAATAGCATGGAGAAAACTTACAACATCCCCATGCTACGTCCATGCTACAAACCCAATGTCACACCACTCAAAAAACTGCATTTTGCCTGTTGTGTCATGTTACACCAAAAATAAGGATGGAAAAAACAACGACCAAAAAATGGTGTAACCCTAGCTCTAACCGTAATCATCAAAAAGTGTCACATCTTTTCTAATGCTATCTCATGCTAGCGATATAAAAAATTAAGAAAAACCCCAGGTAAATCTTACGTTTTTGAAAAAAGTCATTAGTCTTTTAGTACGTTCCTATTTAAAAAAAGTAAGGAAAACACCCACTTTTCCTTACGATTTCAGAAAGTACTTTTTTCATGAAAAAAAAAATCTGAAAAAGATAAGGAAAACACCCACTTTTCCTTACGATTTTGAAAAAAAAAAAAAATTCAAAAAACACTTTTTTGAAATCGTAAGGAAATCTATATGTTTTCCTTATTGTTTTTTTCGTTGCCTCACCAGGTACATATCATTACAAAAACCTATTTTTTATTCTATCAAGTACAACTTTTTTTGTGGGAAGTCGGGTCATTTTGCTTTTTTAACATGCTGTGTACCTGCTACAATGTTATTCAATGCTACGAAATAGCAGGTGAATATAGGTAAAAACGTTAGCAGGGACTGGTCGTGTCTTAAAAATAGCAGGCGAATATAGGGTTTACTCACTAGTCTACAGACCGTCCTATATACGACATATAGGTGGAGGTCGTTTTAAACTATTAATTTTGTACTAGCAAAAAACTAGTCTTGATAAAGATCAGCTTACATAGGTAAATATAGCAGGGGTACAGGCTTTCTTCATGAAGCCAGACTTGGTAGAATACTGAAAATATATAGATGGCGTGCTAGGGCGTTTTTTTGGTATACTTTTGCTATAAATTTTTCTTGATAGGGAAGCAAAAAGAATACAAAACTTCAGGCTAAGAGGGTTTTGAAAAACAAATAGGCGAAAAAAAATCATTTTGACTATGGAGTCTGAATTTTCACTTTTGAAAGAGGTCATTTTTAAGGGTTTTTTGAACAAAAAGATAAATACAATAGTAAGTGGATGTTAACATTTACATTTGTTAGGATAAAAATAAACATTATAGATTTGAGTACAAAAAAATAAAATTTTAAAAACGAATTATTACATATAAATAGAAACAATTTTTTTTTTACAAAATATATAAGTAGCTTCCGTCGAAAGTAACACCTTTTGAAACTCACTTAAACATATCATAAAATATTAGTGACAAATATTTTATTTTCATCTATATAAATCAAAAAAAAATATAGAAAAGTATGAGTTCAACACAATTGTTAAAGAAGCAACATTGTAAAAAAATATGGTCTGTTACTCCTTCTAACTTAGTTAAAAACATATATGTCAGAAAGAATGATCCTACTGACTTTGGTGTTGCAGATAACCAGACACACAGGCTGGTTTTCCACTTACCAATGCAATATTTAAGAAGTGGAGCAACAAGTTTGTGTGAATTTAAGTTAGAAGAACATGTTATACCATTCATTGATTCTTTCTGTATGTTTTGTAGATTGATTGAAAAGTTATATTATGAAAAAATCATAGAACCAAGATGTATGAGTTTATTTATAGAAAATGTTAGGGAAGGTGTTGATAATGGTAATAGAAATGAGGGAAAAACTGTTTATGATTATTCTCAAGATAGACCAGTAGTAGCAATAAGATTTCATTTATTTCTTATGTGCAGTGATGAAAAACTTAAAGATGTTAGATCAATGATACTAGAAAAACATCTTCATAGTCACAAAAAAAGAAAACAACCATCTTCCAAAAAAATTAAAATTCAAAATCATTACAAGGAAATATATGATGATTTTACATGGGGGAAAATGGTAAGTGGTTATAAGATGAATTCCAGTGGTATGAAATTAGGGTTTGAACAATTTAAAAAGTGCAACACCTTAGGGCAAACAGAGGCTGATTTTCCTGGAGTTTTTGGTGTTGATTCCAAGTTGTTTCAAGGTATTTATTTGAATAAAGAAGGTAATTTTGCTGACTGTAATATTAATAAAGATCAAAAGAAATGGTTTAATTATAAAACATCTTCAGTTGATATTAAACAAGGAAATGATCCAATAGTTGATGCAACTATTGATTGTTTTACATTTCCAATAGAAGAGGAAGTATTAATGATGCATCCAAGTGAATTATTTTTATCAAAAATATTTGAAGATAAAAAATACATACCACATTATTTCATGGATAGAATAAGTCTACCCATACTGGAAGTATTGGATCATGCTGAACCATCTTCCAATACTGTAAGCATGGATAGTAACAATGCTAATAGGCAGCTGGTAACATTTTCTGTTCCAAAAAATCATATTCATAAATGGGTTAAATATATTTCTCATAATGAATCAATGATTACAATAACAGATTATTTGAGTAGAATTTGTGATGAAAAATCAATAAGCAATAAATTTGATGTGTATGTGATAGATGGAGGAAAATACAATAAGGAAAATGTTAAACAAAACATAAAAACATATTATCAAGTTTCAGAATTAAATACAAAAGAGGACCCAATTATGTTTGAATCAGAAACATCTCTTTTTTCAGTATCAGAGAAATATAAAAATTGTAGTATAGGGTATTTATCATGGTTTGCTGCAGATAAAATGATGGAAGAGATAATAGATCCAGAAGAAAGAGCTTTTTTATCTGATAAACATTCAATGGATTCACTTGATTTTTTGAAATATCAAAGTAGTATATTAAAAAAAAAGTTTGAGAACAATAAATTTCAATTTCAGGTGGAAACTTTAAATTTATTTAAAAATGATGTAGTAGAAAATCCATATGCTATAGTATCAGAACCACTGAGAATTATACTTGATTGGGGAAATCATCATAAAAGCCATCATGTAAAGAGATTAAAGTACAAAGATTATGGGGATTTAAATGGTGATTGGAAAGATGAAAATATTTTTATCAATAGTATGAAGTATAAAATGAATTTCTTTGATAATGACTTGCAAGTTGCAACAGGACACTCATCATTGATGCTTATTCATCATTCTAAGTATGATGCTTACAGGCAAACACAGGATTTGCATATGAATGTAATATTTACTGGTGAAGGAGCCACATCAAAAAGTTTTTTGTTTGAAAAAATGAAACAAATGTCTATACCAGCAACAGTTGTTGAACTTACATACCAAACAGGTAAAGCAGATGCTATTGATGGTGATAGGAATGATGTTATAACAGTATTCAATGAAGCACCAGCAGGATTATTTATGAAAACAACTCATTCAGATCCAAATCAAGAGGCTATGTTTAAAGAGAAATTAACATCTCAAAGAGTCTCATGTAAAACATGGGAGAAAGACCAAGAAACTGACCTTAGATCAAACAGAACTACTATCTCACAAAGTATTGGAGTTTATTTAGGTGCTACAAATGATGATCCAAGTGATGCTTCTGAAGCCATGAAAACTAGGTTTTATTGGGGTCAATTTGAGAAAAATGAAAGAAAAAATAAAAGTATGGATACATGTATGCAAGGAGAGAAATTGTGGAATGAAATGGGTAAGAAGATTTTACAAAAAGAATTAAATGATATGCACATGGAACATTACAAGATGACTCTCTTATTTAAATTGATGTATATTGGTGTTTTGCCTTATCCATCATTAACAACATCAGACATTGTCTACACTAAAGTTGCACAGAAATTGAGAGAATTTAAATTGAATACTAGTACTAGATTTAAAGAAAGGTTTGACATCATGTGTAGAATTTATACAATGACCAAGGCTATAGATATAGTTTTTAATTATGAAATGAAAAAGAAATACAACAATCAATGTGTATGTGATAACTGTTCTAATAAAGCATGTTATGGGAAAAAAGAATTCAGCATGAATAATAATGGTAAAATGGTAGAGAGAGAAACACAACCAACACACTGCATAGAATGTAGGAAACATGATCATTCATTGTATGGTAATTATCATGGATTAGATTTTGATATAAGGCAATTATTAGATGTTGAACCATATCTATATTGTTCAGAGGAAATAGCTCTGTTTGTATTCAGTCAGTTGTCATTGGAGGTATACAACCCTAGTGAAAAAAAAGTTATTCATGCTATGTTTAGTATTTGGTCACAAAAAGGTGCTAGATACAAAGAGAATAAAGTAGATAATGATCTTACAAAATCTACAAAAGATTACAATGTCTCATTGATACCAGTTCCAAATATGAGGCAATTGGTGAAATTAATTAGTACAAACATACCTATTGAATATGGAAGACCATCAGAACATAATATCAAAATGGTATTAAGAGATTTGTGTTCCAGAAATTTGCAACATACTCCATATATTTTAAATAGGACTGGTGCTACTAGACCTTTTGCAAGAAATGATTACCATGCAACTTATATTCAATACCAAGATCCATCATCAACAACAATGGAAATGGATAGATCAGAAAATAAAAAAGTAATTACTGATTGTTTCAATATTATTGACAGAGAAATACATGTTTGTACAGAGTTGTTTAAAAATGCAAGATTGAAAAGTAGTAGAGAAACCCAACCACTTGAAAATATGATGAACAACCATGTGATAGATGAAGATCATCATATGCAGTATGATGATGATCAATATAGTAACCCACAGCCTAATTTTTACAATCAGCCATTGTCATTGTATGAAGAGAAAGAAGATTTGATGGTACAGGCAATAAAAAATATTGAACATCCATTTACAAAAAGGAAAAAGATTATCTTAGGAGTACCAAGTAGAGATGCATATACAGGAACCATATCCCATCCTAATAAATATGATTCCTTTTTTATTGATAAAAATAATGATGTAAACCCAATTGAAATGGTGAATCCACTATACAAAGTACAAGAAAGTATCAGTAGAAGGCTGAGAAGTAATATATTTGAAGAAGAAAAGCATAAAAAATCTGTTATAAAACATGATTTAAATTTTACAGCATTGATAGATCATATGAAAAAGATATTCAATGGTTCAAATATTAATGAATTGAAAAAGAAAATTTGTATGTATCATCATACAGTCATTGAAAAAAAATACATGTATAATCATTTGGTTGAGATTGAAAATAACACTGGTACAATTGATAAGTACACTGAATTTGAAGATTTTTAAAATTATAAAAATATAATATAAATAATTTTTTAATTAAATTAAATGATTAGAGATTATTTAACAACCAATAACACTTATAAATCTAAAATATCTTACATTGTTTTAGAAAAAAAAGACAAGGCAGTCCAGACAGAGGAATGTCTTGCACTTAAAATAGGTGATCAAATAGTTTTAAAAGGTGGATTGGACCAACCTTTATCTGTATGTAAAGGAACTGCAGAATCAACAACCTGGTGGCATAATCTCTTAAGATGGAACTGACACATTTGAATTTTTTCCCAGTTTTTTAGTTTATCTCCATGTTTCACATTTCTAAACTGATCAATCATACAACACAAAGCATTCCAAACATTATCATTCCATTTTATTTTCCATGCTCTAGTTGTTTTAGGTCCCCAACTACAGAAAATGGCATTTCTTCTTCCAGAAACTGCCATTTCCATATACATTTGTGGAACATAATAATATGTAACATTGGTAGATGCTTTTTTCTTTTTACCAGGGCATTTTATTTCTACAATACCTGTTTCTATTACTTCATTAGTAACAGAATCAAATTGATCATAGAACCCATCTGCTGATGCAGATAAATAAAGAACATCCTCATGTTGTACCATTGGAGCTTCAAAAACATAAATATCTTTAACATTATTTAATAAATTTTCCATTGCAGTGTCTTCATATTTACATCCCCATTCTACCCATTTTTTCTGTTCTTCAGTGAATGCTGGTTTCTTCCTACCTTCCCAGATTTCTTCAAACATAATAATAAAATCATCAATAGTATCTAGGAATAGAAACTGAGATAATTTTGATCCTGATAATTTTCCTTTTCTCATGTGAAACCATTCAGGGCTTCTTTGTTTAGGAACTTTAATTCCTTGGTCATCTAAAGAGTAGAATCTGTTGTGTTTTAGCTCTGACATGTCTTTTAAAGGATCTGGGGCACTTATATAGTCCATTTTTATAATTTGTGGGTATATATTTTTGTTTTTTTAAATAAAAAAGATGTCTGTAAGAGATTTATGGTTTAAAATTGATAAAAATGGTAAATTGGATATAAAAAAATTTAAAATCTTTTGCTCTATAGTGAAGTTAGACTTGGATGATGATCAATGCACTACAGTAATTAAAATTTTTGGAGGGACCATCACCTATGATGAATTTAAATTTTTTATAGATAATAGCTAATATTTATTATAAATTAAGAATGTAATTTATTTGTCATGAAGTCAACTAAGAGCGAATTACAGGAAATTAAAGAAGGTTCTTTAATCCAAGATGAGCTTGGAAAAATTGGATTAGTGAGACCTGCTTTTTATGGCTTTTTATGTGATGTTAGACCTGGTACGGGAAGACGTAGACACCCTGGGTTAGTTGATTCAGAAAGACCCATACCATATATTAATCACATGGCTAATGGTTTAATAAAAGAAACATCTGATAGCATGGATTATTGGGATGTTATAAGAGACATGGGTCAAAAAAGAATAGATTTACCATTGTTGGAACAAGTTGGAGGTACATGTGTGTTTTATTCAGCTTATACTGCTATGCAAATCATTGATAGAAAAACTCCTGAAATACCAGAAATTTCGTACAAAGATTGGTGTAATACAAATATGACGAGAGAATTTAAAAT
>NZIM01000047.1 GCA_002691585.1 Legionellales bacterium | reverse complement strand
ATGGCTCGACGTGTAGCTCTGGCGCGCGCAATCATTTGTGATCCTAAGTTAATGTTTTATGATGAACCATTTACAGGACAGGATCCAATTACTCGGGTTGTTTTGATGCGTCTTATTAAACGTTTACATGATCACCTGAATATGACAAGTGTTATTATTTCTCACCAAGTTGAGATGATGAATGAGATTGCAGACGTAGTGTATATTTTATCAAAAGGACATATTGTTGCTGCAGGCCCTCCAAAAACTGTCTTTAAAAGCCCGGATCCACTCGTACGGCAATTTGTTGATGGATTTGTGGGGTCGAGAGAAGTTGCATTTCACCATCCAAGTAAGTGTATTCAGAAGGATTTTTTATGAAAACCATTGAGACCATTGGTGAAAAAACAATTGTTATCCTTTACAGCATTGGTGAAGCAACGTTGTTGATGTTCTCCGCGCTAGTGAAATTTTTCTCAAACTATAGGAATTGGAGTTCGTTAATTGAGCAGATTCATTTTATGGGAGTCATGTCTTTACCATTAATCATGATGTCTGCTTTCTTTATTGGTATGGTGTTTACAGTTCAAACGTATATAGTGCTTCAAGGTTTTGGAGCTGAGAGTGAAGTAGGACTGGTATTAGCGCTATGTGTCTTTAGAGAGTTAGGACCTGTAATTACAGGTTTACTTTTTGTCGGGCGAGCAGGATCTTCTGTAACAGCTGAACTTGGGTTGATGAAAACGACCGATCAAATTACATCGATGAAGTTGATGTCGGTTGACCCTATTGCAAGAGTAGTGTCGCCTAAGCTAGTAGCAATGATCATTTCATTGCCGATGTTAACTATTATTTTTAATTGGGTCTCAATTATTGGAAGTGGTTTCGTTGCGCAGGGATTATTAGGAATGGATGGGGGTACCTATTGGTCTATGATCCAAAATGGGGTATTCTTTATGGGAGATGTGTTGCCAGGATTGTTAAAGGCATCAGTTTTTGGTTTACTGGTGGGGTGGGTATCATTTTATCATGGTTTATACGGTGTTAGTACACCAACAGCTGTTGCGAAAAACGCAACAAAAACAGTTGTACAGGGCTCAATGTTGATTTTAGCATTTGATTATATACTGGTTTCTTTTCTAGGGTTTGCATAAATGAATTCAAAATTAAATTTAATCGTCGGTGGTTTTGTTACTTTCGCAATTTTTTGTTTATTTTTTATCGCACTCAATGCATCAACTGTAGAGCCAATTTTCAAAGAAAAAGGATACACTGTTCACGCATCTTTTAATGATGTTACTGGTTTAAATGTAAGGTCACCTGTTCGAATCGCAGGGGTAAAAGTAGGCGTTGTTCAAAATATTGTTTTAGATCAAACAACCTTTTCAGCAAAGGTTTATATTCTTTTTGAAAATAGATTCAATCATATTCCTATTGATAGCGAGCTTTCAGTAACAACAGAAGGGTTACTCGGAGCGAAGTATTTGGATCTTACCCCTGGTTTTGAAAGTGAATATCTCAAACAGGGAGGTATTGTACAGCGTACTACATCCTCTCTGAGTTTAGAGAAGTTACTTGGTAAAATCGCAACATCTTTTAGTATGGAGAAATAGCTATGACATTTTTAAAGTTCTCAATTATCAGCTTATTGGGTTTGTTCAGTATCTGTTGTCAGGCGAGTAGTCCTGAAGTGTACCTTGAGCAAAAACTATCACCCATGATCCAGTTGATCAACAAGGAGTCTGCTAGTAGTAAAAAAAATATGGACCCACTGGTCAATAAGCTGACGGAAATGATTTTACCTATTGTAGATAGCAATGGTATTTCAAAATCCGTTACAGGAAAATATTGGTCTAATGCAGGCGCGGGGATGCAAGAGAAATTTTCTAAAAAGTTTGTGCGCCTAATTGTAAGGTCGTTTATCGCATACATCACAGCTGGGGAGGGGGTGTCCGCAAAGTATCGCCCCGTAGCAGATTCAAGTCAGAAATTAGTTACTGTTACGTCACAGGTGAAATTCAAAACAGGGGAAAAATGGCGTGTTGAGTACTTATTGTCTAAATCAGATGATGATTGGCTAATTGAAGACATAACACTTGATGGCCTAAGTCTTGTCACAAGTTACCGTGAGCAGTTTAGACCAATTCTTGAGGAAAAGGGATTTAACGGATTATACGAATTGGTGAGCAAGGTTGCTCAGTAATGGAAAAATATACACTACCGAATCAGCTAACTTTTTTAAATATCAAAGTTATATTTGAAGAGATTCGAAAGTGTATATTCAATAGTAAATCAGTTGAAGTGTCATTTGATTTCATGGATGACCCAAATTCACTTTGTGCGGCATTGATGGTTGCGTGCATTAAGTTGGCAAAAACCAAAAAATGCAAATTGTTTTTCATACATGTACCACAGGGCGCGTTTGTTTTTCTTGAACATCAAGAATTAATTGATACTGTTGAAAAGTATTGTTGCTAGTAATTAACAAAGAGATTATATAAACTGAATTTGATATGCAAAATTTAACGATTAAAGGCACATGTGAGATTAATGGTACTGTCCAGGTATCAGGGTCTAAAAATGCAGCCCTTCCCATCTTGGCAGCAACTGTGCTATGCCATCAACCAGTATGTATTCAAAAAGTACCTCATCTCAAAGATGTGACGACTATGTTATCCCTTTTGGGTAATATGGGTATGACATTTAGTATTGACCATAAATTGAATGTATTTATTGAAGATTCAACATTGAATTTATATGAGGCGCCATATGATTTGGTTAAACAAATGCGTGCATCCGTATTAGTTTTAGGTCCCATGTTGGCAAGGTACGGCTATGCAAAGGTTTCACTTCCTGGAGGCTGTGCAATTGGAACTAGGCCGGTTGATCAACACTTAAAGCTTTTAGAGCAGCTAGGTGCAGATATCTGTGTAGAAGATGGTTATATTATTGCAAAAGCCAAAAAATTAAAAGGCGCAACTTTGACATTTGATAAAGAAACGGTCACTGGTACAGAAAATATTCTTATGGCGGCATGTCTTGCTGAAGGGCAGACCATTATTCGTAATGCTGCAAAGGAGCCTGAAGTAGAAGATTTAGCAGACTTTTTAAACCAAATGGGTGCTAAAATCGAAGGAGCGGGTACAAATACCATCAAAATCCAAGGAGTATCAAAGCTCAATGGTGGTGCATACCAAGTAATTCCAGATCGTATAGAGGCGGGTACTTTATTGATTGTCGCTGTAATGGCAAGAGGAAGTATCACGTTGACAGAATGTCAGCCATCTCACTTAGAACATGTACTTGATGCGTTGAAGCAAGCAGGTGCAGATATTGAAGTAGGCGATACGTGGATAAAGTTATCCATGACTGCAAGACCAAAAGCAATATCGTTAGTTACAGATGTATACCCTGGAATTCCTACAGATTTACAGGCTCAATTCATTGCAATGAATGCCATTGCAGATGGCGAATCAAAGGTGGAAGAGACGATTTTTGAAAATCGTTTCATGCATGTCTCAGAGTTGTTAAGAATGGGCGCAGATATCACATTGGATCGAAACATTGCAGTCATAAAGGGGGTAAAGCATTTAGTAGGTGCAAAGGTCATGGCGACGGATCTTCGTGCCTCAGCCGCACTTATTTTAGCTGGATTATGTGCAAAAGGATCGACCCAAATCGATAGAATTTATCACATCGATAGAGGATATGCTAATATTGAAGAAAAATTATGTAAGTTAGGTGCAAGTATTCAACGTTCACCCTCAAGTCACTTTCATACTGCATGAGACTATTTTTTTTAATTTGTTTTATAGTTCAATCTTTAATTGCCTGTAGCTCAAATCCTGCCACACCCGCACCATTACTTGACTTAAGTTATGACCGGTCACAGTTTCTTTATCACGAGGTTTTAAGGTATGAAACATTAGATGACATCGAATCTGTCTATGGGGTTGATAAGGCAGTGATCAAAAAAACTAATGATCTCAACAAAAAACACCCTATGCGTCCTGGGATGTTGTTAAGGATTCCAGAGTATTTTGCGCTGTCGACGCAAAAACAACCAACAAAAAAACGTTCTGAAAGGTTCCAGTTACCAAAGCAATGGGGGGAAATTGTTCATTCGAAATATACGACCCAAAAAGATCAACGTGGTGGTTGGAAAATCTATACCAACCACTCTGTTTCAATATACGCACCTGCCAATGGCAAGGTCATTGAAATTAGCGACAGTGTCAAAGACTTAGGTCGAGTCGTCATTGTCAGGCATTCTAATCAGTACACATCCATTTACGGTTTAGTGTCTGAAACTGTTGTAAAAAAGGGTCAAATATTGAAAAAAAATGAAATGATAGGGCGCGCAATAAATAATAATGATGGAAAATCAATTCTTTACTATAGATTAAAGAAAAATGTATAATTAAGGGGTTGATAATAGATTTAAGGTATGGCAGAATCATACTAAGGTTAAGGATTGACCTAATTATGTCATCAAGGAGGATATCATGGCAAATTCTACAACTACTCATACCGAAACAAAATCAACTGTTGATCCAGACGCAACTTCCATTTATTTAAAAGAAATTGGTTATTACGATTTGTTGTCAGCAGAAGATGAATTAAAGTATTCTCGTTTAGCACGGAAAGGAAACAAAAAAGCGTACAACAAGATGGTGGAATCAAATTTACGTTTGGTTGTTAAGATTGCAAGACGATACATCGAGCGTGGTTTGGCCTTTTTAGATTTAATAGAAGAGGGAAATATTGGCTTGATGCATGCTTTGGATAAGTTTGATCCTGAAAAAGGGTTTCGTTTTTCGACCTATGCTACCTGGTGGATTAAACAATACATTGAAAGAGCGATCATGAATAATAGTAGAACCATTCGTCTACCTGTTCACGTCATCAAACAGCTCAATATATGTCTTAGAAAGTATCAAGAGCTAAGTGTATTGCAAGAGGGTAAAGTAGATCCAGAAGACATTGCAAAGGCGTTAGATAAGCCATTAGATGAAATTAGATGGTTGTTATCATTGAAAAATGATTCAATTTCACTGGATTTACAAGTGTATGACGATTCAGAGAGCTCTCTAGTTGAAACAGTTGAAAGTGATATTCAAGACCCATTTGAAAACGTGAGTGAAGGTAACATGAAATCGTTGCTTGATGATTGGTTGAAGCAATTATCACAGCTTGAAAGAGATGTTATTATTCGACGTTATGGACTGTATGGCCATGATGCTGCAACTTTAGAAGAAGTTGGACGATCACTTGATTTAACTAGAGAAAGAATCCGTCAGATTCAATTAAGAGGATTGGATCATTTAAAACGGATTATGCTCGAAAACCAGTTAAATTCTGATGAACTTTACGATTAATGACTAGAAACTATACTTTACAAAGTATAAACTATGCGTATGGAAATTGATTTAGATTATATAAAGCAAATAATTGAGTTTGCAAAAGAGAGTGGGCTCAAGGAAATTGAGATTGCTGAGGGTCAACGTTCATTTCGTTTTGTGTTGACAAAAGATGAGGTTGTACCAGTAACTCAACCAAGTATTCCTCAACCAATTGAGGTGGTTGAAAAGGTATCAGAGGAGACCAATCAGCAATTATCTACTCATCAAATTAAGTCCCCAATGGTTGGAACCTTTTATGCATCACCAGCACCTGGGGAACAGCCTTTTGTAAATACAGGTCAACGCGTTCAAGAGGGAGACATCATTTGTTTGATTGAAGCAATGAAGATGTTTAATAAAGTGCGTGCTGATCGAAGTGGTGTGTTAAAAAGAGTATTGATCGAAGACGGTGGGGTTGTAGAGTATGACCAAACTTTATTTGAGTTCGAAGAAGCATGAGTCAATCGGTTTTAATCGCCAATCGGGGCGAGATTGCGTTGCGAATACTTAAAACGTGTCGTCAATTAGGCCTCAAAACCATTGCGGTGTATTCTCATGCGGATGCTAACTTAATTCATTTGCGTTTAGCAGATCAGACGGTTTGTATCGGGCCTGGAGAATCTATTAATAGCTACATGAGTATCCCAGCTATCATAAGTGCTGCAGAGGTGACAGGTGCAGATTTCATTCACCCTGGATACGGTTTTCTATCTGAGAATGCTGATTTTGCTCAGCAAGTAGAAGACAGTGGTTTTAAGTTAGTCGGCCCATCATCAGAAGTGATTCGTCTAATGGGAGATAAAACCAATGCTCGAAAAGCCATGCAAAAATATGGTGTGCCTTGTGTACCTGGATCAGATGAGTTATATACGAGTAAAGACGCTTTAGAAGAAGGTAAAAAAATAGGCTATCCAGTACTTTTGAAAGCTGCAGGCGGCGGTGGCGGTAAAGGAATGTGTCTAGTAAACCATCCAGATGAAATGGAAGAAGCCTATAAGATGACCAAAAAGGAGGCTCAGTCTTTATTTAATAATAATAAAATCTATGTTGAAAAATATTTAGCCAATCCAAGACATATTGAGTTTCAAATTCTAGCCGATACCCATGGTAATGTAATTTGTCTAGGAGAGCGTGATTGCTCCATACAAAGACGTCACCAAAAGTTAATTGAAGAGGCGCCTGCCTTTGGTTTGGATTCAAAAAAACGACAAAAAATGATAGAAGCATGCATTAATGCAGCTAAAAAGATCGGCTACGTTGGACTTGGTACCTTTGAGTTTCTATACGATAATGGCGAATTTTATTTTATTGAAATGAATACACGTATTCAAGTTGAACATCCTGTGACCGAGATGGTAACAGGTATTGATTGCGTTGAACATCAATTACGTGTTGCACTAGGTGAGAAATTATCACTCACTCAAAAAGATATCAAAGTTCAAGGACATGCTATCGAATGTCGAATTAATGCCGAAGATCCTAGTAAAATGTTACCCTCGCCTGGTTTAGTAACCGATTATCATTGTGCTAGTGGCATTGGCGTGCGGGTAGATACACACCTATACAACGGTTATCGCATTCCACATTATTATGATTCGCTCATTGCAAAAGTAATTTGTAAAGGGGATACACGACAACAAGCCATAATAAGGATGCAAACAGCACTTCAAGAGATGATTGTTGAAGGTCCAAAAACTAACCTCACTCTTCAACATAACATTTTATGCGATGATCGATTCCAAAAAGAAGATATTTCGATTCATTTTTTAAGTGAAATACCAGCTTAACATTAAGTAATTATTAAGAAATACGCGATAATAGCGCTATTTGGCTTACTCTTAAGAAAACCTTAAGGTTTCTTTGTTACACTGTTATTGAGGCGAGGGATTGTGACTAAATATATTAGTCACGCATAGTAGGGTAAACGTCTAAAAATGACGTACATTATCTGATGAAGCATTTAGGGGTTGCTTCATCAGACCCAAAATGCCCCATCACATTGATTTTATTGGCCATTTATGTTACTTTACAAAAATGGCTACTCGATTATCAAATTTAGAAATGTTAGCAAGTTGTATCTCTTTCGTTGCAAGTGCAATGATTGGATTGGACTGCTTTGTTGTGGCGTTTGTATATTCTTTCCCGATTGTTGGAGTCATTCCTGCCACTGTGTTTGGTCTTGGTGGGTTTCTTTTAAACTGGTATGTATACCATAAAGGTGGCGTAGAAGCGCTTTCTGAAGTATTTAAATTTGATATCACTCTCGATATCAAAACACTCGTTATAGAATTATTATCGTTTTTTGGTGCAGTCTTTGTTGGACTGTTCGTTTACAGTGCGTATATAAAATTACTTACTGACTTCATATGGTTAAGTATTTACATCACATCGCCGTTTGTCATCGGAATGTCTATATCAATAGGCGTTGGAACATATATTCTGAATAAAGTCGCTCTAAAAGATTTGTGGGACAGTAGCTTAAATGAGAGTACAGAGGATCCAAATTCATTGTTTGCTACCCATCCGAACCTTGCAAATATGATTTTTACGGTATTAAAAGCCGTTGGTTTACTAGTTACCATTTTCATGACAAAAACTTTCTATACAGGTGGATTATCTGTGTTTCCGACGCTAATGCCGTTAATCATGGTGGGTGCAGTTGCTTTCTCCATTGGTGAGTTTGTTTTTAATTATGATCAGTCACTCAGTTTATTGAGAGATCAAAAGGACATATTACAAGCACAAAATCCTTTCACTTTTTTAATTCCATTATTTGTCGTTCTAATCGCTTCAAATGCGCTCGGTAATGCGTTTATTACATTAGAATTAAAGCCCATTGCCATTCAGCTACTACCATTGTCAAAATTAATCTGCGGGTGTTTACAATCTGCAATTACAATGACAAATAGTGTGTCGCAACTGAGTATGGAGAACCTCGATAAATGGAGAATTGATGGAGAATCAACAATTTATGGTACTATTTCGTTAGGAATATTGTCCGCATCTTATTTGATACATCCAACGTGTAGCTTGTTGTACATTGTTTTGTTATTTAGAAATGAGAGTCAACCTACTGGTAGTGGCGATTTTAATAATGGCACTACAGAGAAGGGTGCAATACAAAGTGGATCAGGTCATCCTCCACTAGTTCCCTCCATCGGGCCTCAGAAACCTCACTGATTATCATTTTTTGCAACCATATCAAGTATATGATTTATGAATTTATGGCTTTCAGTGCCACCAAATTTATGAGAAAGCTCTAGGCATTCCGTAATCGTGACTTTGTACGGAATGTCATGTAAATATAACAACTCAAATACTCCAAGTCGAAGAATTGCAAGCTCCATTGGTGAAATAGATGATGTCTCTCGTTTACTACATGCTTCAATTGTTTGATCAATTTTTTCTAAATGTTCAATGCAACCTGTTAGACAGCGATTTAAATACTCTCGGTCCACTGATTGCTCTTTTTTTGATCCAATATGATCCTTAATAAGGACTTGAATGTCTTTTGGATTAAAAGACCACTGAAATAAACATTGGACTGTGATTTGACGGCTGTGTGAACGAATGGACATTAATTATGTATCTTCCAATTTTGAAATGGTCTCTTTAAACGCATCGATGTTTTGAAAAGATAGGTATACTGATGCAAAACGAATATATGCGACTTCATCCACAAACCTTAACTGAGAAAGAACGATTTGTCCAATCCGTTGACTTGTAATTTCTTTACTGGGTTCTTGACATATTTGACACTGAATACGATCAAGTAACTTTTCAAGGGTTTCAGGTTCAATAGGACGTTTTTCCAAGGCCCTTAAAATTCCATTTTTCAATTTCGATTCATTAAATTGACACGAGTAACCAGCACGCTTTATAACCCTTGGGTAAGTCAGTTGTAGTGTTTCAAATGTCGTGAAACGTTCTTGGCATTCTGGACATTCTCTACGTCTTCTGATGCTGTTTTGGGGCAGGGTAATCCTAGAATCAATAACTTTGGTATCTTCATATTGACAATAGGGACAGTGCATTAGATGAGATAATCGGTTTCAACGGGAAAGGCTTTGGTGAGTTCAGAAACCTCTGTTTTAATTTTATCTTCATTGTAATCCGTTAATGCGATATCTGAGATGAGATTTGCAATGTGTTTAGCCTCATTTTCTTTCATTCCTCGCGTTGTCATTGCTGGTGTCCCAATTCTGATGCCACTTGTCACA
Source organism: Legionellales bacterium (assembly GCA_002691585.1). Taxonomy (GTDB): domain Bacteria; phylum Pseudomonadota; class Gammaproteobacteria; order Comchoanobacterales; family Comchoanobacteraceae. The sequence continues at coordinate 1,084 of NZIM01000047.1, read as the reverse complement.
AATGGAGATCGTTGTTCGTTAGGGACTGTATTTTTATTGGTAATGATGCCAACGGCTTCAAGCATTGATTGCATGTCTTTACCAGTAAATGATGTATTTGTAAGATCAAGTAACACGAGGTGATTCTCTGTTTTACCAGATACAACCTGAACGCCTCTTTGTAAGAATACTTCTACCATTGCTTTTGCATTTTTGAGGATCTGTTTTTGGTATTCTACAAATTCAGGGGTAAGGGCTTCTTTAAACGCAACCGCTTTTGCTGCAACAATATGCATCATTGGTCCACCCTGTACGCCAGGAAATAGACCAAAGTTTAAGGATTTAAATAGATCTGGGTTACGTTTTGCAAGCATGATTCCACCACGAGGACCTCTTAGGGATTTATGTGTTGTTGAGGTAAGAACATCTGCATCTTCGATGGGGTTTGGATAAACGCCACCCGCAATGAGTCCAGATACATGCGCAATGTCAGCTAAAAAATATGCTCCCACTTGATCTGCGATTGCCCTAAATTTTTTCCAATCTAAAATACCTGAATAAGCTGAAAAACCAGCAATGATCAGTTTAGGTTTTGATTTTTTTGCAATATCAGCGACTTGGTCATAATCAATTTGTCCATTTTGATCAACGCCATACGCTACAGCGTTATATACTTTTCCTGAAAAATTAACAGAACACCCGTGTGTTAGGTGTCCACCATGGTTAAGATCCATGCCTAGGATGGTGTCACCAGGGTTTAGTAATACATTAAAAACACCATGATTTGCTTGTGAACCAGAGTGTGGTTGAACATTGGCAAAGGATGAAGAAAATAGTTGATTTGCTCTATCAATTGCAATGTCTTCAACGTTATCTGCAAATTCGCATCCAGCGTAGTATCGTTTGTGGGAATAACCTTCAGCATACTTATTAGTAAGTGCGTTTTGGCTTGCAAGGTGAACAATCGGGCTGACATAATTTTCCGAGGCAATCAGATTGATCTGATCATCTTGGCGTTTACTTTCTTTTATAAGATTTGTATAAATTTCTGGGTCAAATGATTTTAGCTGTTCAACTCTATTCATAGGATATGAATCCCTCCTGT
>NZIM01000046.1 GCA_002691585.1 Legionellales bacterium | reverse complement strand
TCAATTAGGAGAACAAGTATCAGCAAATACATGTTTGTATAAACGAAATCCCACTGGTCAAATGACAAATTGGCAGAGATTATTGACCTATTCAGACTATGAAGATATTATTAAAGACAAAAAGATGAAAAATTTTTTACATCTTCATTTTATTGACCAACATTTTTCAACTGCATATAATGTTAATTTTTTAAAACATTTTGTAGTTTTCAATGTGTTTAAAAACAAAGAAAAAATTTTAAATTGTGTTGTTCCATTGATTATAAAAATTAGGGGTAGGTTTGAAGTTTATTATAACAGAAAATTATATGAAGGAGGAGACATTGATAATGCGTTTATTATGTGGTGCCATATTTTAAAAACAAAATGTAATTCTAAACCATATACTATGGATTTTAGTATTTTGACAACTTCTTTATTTACTATGGATTCATCGGATGAAGAAAACAGGATAGAAGGTTTTTTTACCTTAGAGGACGATGATTTGTAAAAATATGTATAAATATAATATTTTATTATATAAATGTTTGCGCACACTATTCCTACAAATCCAAACGAAGAAGAGATAGTTGAATCAGAGGAAACATGTCATGTTGTAGATTATGAAGAAATAAATTGTCCACTTTGTAAATTAAACTCTAAGGATGCTATTATTATGAAGATGAATACTATGGAAGAGTCATTGACTGGTAAAATTGCACCTGTAGAAATTTATAAGACTTTATTTGGGTTTTATCAGCATCAAAAACAAGAGTTAGAAAGACAATGTATTCCTTGCCCGGTTTTGTCAGAAGATGATATAATTAGGCATTATGAAAAACATAAGGTTAATCTGAAAAATATTGTAGCGAATGAAATTTTTTTGGCAAATGAAATGCAAAAACATTTTGCAGCCGAGCAAATGGCAACGAGAGACATTAATGGTAAAAAAACTCTACACAGTAAAAGTGTTGACCAATGGATTAGAATAAGTAGACATAAATTAGATTTAGTGAAATATTATCAATCTTTATCAAAGAAAAAAGTAAACGAACCCTCTTCGATAAAGCCAATGGAATTTGATTGATTCATATGATTTAAAAATACATACCTATATAAATAAAAGCTATATTATTAAATGATTTCATTCAAAGGTAGACCAGATTCAGGTTCTTCATCAGAAAAACCAAGAGCATACAAAAGCGGACCTAGACAAGGAAGCAGCCAAGCTCCTAGTTATGCAGAATTAAGAAACCCTACGTTGGTTACAAGTTCCATTTCATTGGACACCAATGTTACCACATCCGTACCACTGATGGTAAGACCATGGATTGATAAATGGGAACAAAAAATGAACCAAGGTTCTGTACTTTTTGTATGGGGCTCAGATCAATCAAAGTATATGCAAATAGCAGGTGATATTTGCACAGTCAATTATTTATTAGAGAATTCATTTAATTCATTGAGAGGACAAAATCCAATGACAGGAGAGTATAATGTAAAAAAAATTGAAGATTATAAGTGGAATATGTTTGGTATTGTTAGAAATGATATGTTAGCAGACAGTAGTTTACAAAAATTGTATAATTGTGATGTCTTTGGGAGAGCAATGATTGCAAATATTTTTGGTCCCTTAAAAAGAAACGATCACGTTGGGTTGGCATTGGTTGCTACAGATTGTAATGTATTGTTCACCAATGTTTTCTATGCACCAAATGGTAGAAGAGAACCTGCTTTAAAAACAAAGTTAAGTGGTAGTGACAAACATTTTCAGATTGTAGGTACAAGAAATGGTAAAATTGATGAATTTTTAACAAGTAAAGATCCAAATATGCAAGTACTTAAACATTACCCATTAGGTGTAGTATCACATGCAGTTGCTAAAATACCTACACAGGGTAATATTTTACTTTCACTAAGATCACAAGATTCTTATATGTTGTTGCCAAGAGTAGAAATTTTAATGATATAAAATTTATAATACTAAAAAATAATCAAAGTTTATCTAATCTAAAAAATACATCTATATATTCATACTAAAATACTTTAAATGTCATTTGATAGACGTCCAAAAAGAATCGCCGGTCCAGGTTTCCATGTTAATGTAAGATACGATGATGAAACGGTCTCACGTATGAGAACGTCACAAGATGCCGATGTTAAAGTTGGTAGAGTTCCAAACGATGAAGTTTATGATGTCAAAGAAATGGAATTGTTGGTTGCTCATAAAAAATCTGCAATGTATTATGATGGTTATACACATTGTTTTACAAGCGTCAATGGTTATCCAGCAACAGCTAATCAAAGCGCAGAAACCATTAAAAATAAAATTTTGGATGAAGTACGTTTTATTGGCGTTGCAGTAACAGAGTATCAACCAAGTAAAGCTTATGCAGAACAAGGTTTTGTTGCCCAGGTTGGTGGTGTAGTAACAATGTTAAATGAGGGTAGAGATAATATTAAACCAGGTGAAAAAGTTCAATTGAGTTTGGATCTAGATAATAAGAGAAAAGTTACTAGAGATAAGGGTATTCCAAGAGAGAAAGTAAGATTTTGTATTGAAAGAGCAAAGGATAATGATGCTGCAATTAAAGAAGCCATGAAAGTTGTTCCAGGAGCAAGTGCATTAGCATGTGATTTGGAAAAAGAATTAAATGAAATTGCAAAACAACAAGGTATACTAGATAGTAAAAGTTTAGGTACCTCTGCAAAGAAGACAGCTTTAACAGCTTTAAAAGCAGCAACAACTGCATTACAGGCAAAGAAATTGGATCCTGCTTGTGAAAAATTGAAAAAATTTTTGGCAGAGTATAGAAAAACAAATGAAAGAGTAATTGGTAAAGCATTGGGTTATGCAAGACCAGGTGACAGGGTGGAAATTTTGCTACAACCTAGACATGCCTATTAATATAAAATACTATAAATTATATTTTTAATATATTTAAAAATGTCTATTTGTATGATCTGTAACGAACCTCTTATCATGAAAGATAGGATTCGTCCTAATATTGGTACATTTGAATGCGGTCATCACTTTCATTTAAGTTGTATACTTACATATTCTAAATTAAAAATGACGACAGATTGCTTCAAATGTTTTCCGTCGAAAGTAAGAAATTTACCAAATTTTGGTGAAGATCGTTTGATTGCCATGGAATCATTAATTGATGCTAGAAGTAAAATGAAGAAAACAGAAAACAACAATACATGGTTTAATTTTAATACGACACTTCAAAGTATGGTCAATTTAGGAACAGCATTGACTACAATAAAACTGAAAGGTTATTTACCTGAAGATTTTATTGAAAAGGGTATTAGTTGGAAATCTTTAAATAAAATATATACTGTCGATAGTCTTCTTGATTTTGGGTTTAGATGGCACCATATGATTGTGATGGGATTTAAACCTAAAGATTTCAAATCATTAAATTGGCATCATTTAAGCGCTGTACTTGACCTGAAAGCAGCAGATATGATGCAAACGTCAATGAATATAAGAGACTTGGCTTCATTGAATTTAGAGGCATATCAGTTGAATGAATTAGGATTCACTTGGCAAGATTTTGTAAACATGGGAGGAAATGCTACGAATATGAAACTCCTAACAAATGATTTTCAAGATTTTAAAACTTATTTTGAACCCTCCCAAGAACAATTATTTGAAGCAGGGTTTACAGAAGAAAAAAAACAATTGTATAAAAATGTAGCACCAAAAAAGACACGTAAATTAAAAATAAATGGTATGGTATTTTAGTATTTTAAACTTTTTATTAATTTGAATACACACCATATAATACACAATACTATAACAATATCTACAGGATTTAAATTATCAAGATGTTGAACATTTTCTTCTTGAATTTCTTCGACGTTTACATATGACATTTTTACATAAAAACACTTATATTTATATTCTTTTCTTTGTTTATCCAATAGATTGTCATAATATGCAAAAATAATCCTACCCAATACCAACCGTTTATCATACCATAAATTCCTAGTATAAGTCCTATGTAAATCATAATCATCAACAAAAGATATTTATAACGTTTCAAATCATGATCTGAAGTACATGTATTCATTATATAATCATGTTTTAAATCAGCAGGTACACATTTATTACATTGATAACAATGAATATAATGTTGTAATGTTAATTTTTTACACGATGTACAGTATTGAAATGCACCTCTATCTGTCTTTGTAATTTTTGTTATTCCATAAAACCATTGTAAGATTATAGTTAAAAGTCCTAAAGTAAATGCAATATATGCATTGAAACTGAAAATTATTATGTAGAGTATTAAATATAATGATATAATAAGGTGCATTTTATAAAGTTATATTTTCTTTTATACTTATAAATGATCCCATCTTGCCTTTTGTTCTGTTACTACATAACAATCACCCAAATCACAAAATCCATCAATAAATCCTTTCTCTTTAATTATAGACTCAATTTCATCTATGCTTTTATTTTCATATGGAGGTTTAAATGAATTAAATGTACATAAAATAATTGGTTTTTCATCTTTTAATTTTTTATTTCCATCCATATCATATAAATAAAAATATTTTTCTGGTATTGGTAGTTGAGTTTTTTGTCTTTTAATTTCTGGTTTTATTAAATGAGTTTCCATTCTTTTTTATTATTTGGTATTGTTTTTATAGTGTGTAATTTTGAGTTTGTAGTGCGTGCTAGCTTAACAAGGTCGAATATATGCGTTGGACCCTGTTTATTAAATAATATTTTATTAGCTTTCAATGGAATTTTAGAAATCAACATTGGGTTTAATATCCAATATTTTGGGGTCATTTATTTTCTAAAAATAGATATATATAGATAGATTAAATTATATATGCGTATAAAAGACTCTAAATTGATAAAAAATGACTGAATATGTCAATCCTAATGATGAAAGTGAAACCTACCCACAAGGCTTAGTAAGATGGATTTCTACTGCTGGTGAATTGCCAGTGTTTGTTGTATGTGAATGTAACTTATGTTCAGACGAAGAATACAAAGATGCATGTTTGGATCCTTGGACTCTTTGGTACCTGGCGGTAGGTATACTCACAGGACTTTTAGCAGAGTACGTTGAAAACTGGGCAATACTTATCACTTTTTTCTTATTTATATTTTGGAAACTCTTTGAAAACACTGTAACTGGGGCATCTTTTGTTGCCACTATGACATGTTCTAAAAACTTTATTGGTGAAAATTTGTGGAATAGTTTGTTTGATATATTAGCAGCAACAGGTGGGTCTCTGATTGGTGTAGTGGTTATAATTTCAACATGAGTATATATAGAATAAAAATTATTTTTAAATGCTGTGGTATAACTATGTATTTATACTTTTTATATTGTATTGTATTTACACTATTACAAATCATCCAGAAGAACGAAGAATGAAATTTATTAAAATACATTCTTTGATAAAAAAAACAAGATTGGGTTCAAAATTATATACAACCAAACAATGGGGAAGTGGCGGTGGTGTATATACTTCTATTATAAAAAAAGACATTTTTTATTACATATTGATTAGAACATTATATGGAAACGATTTGTTAAAATCAAAAGATTTACATCATTTTAAAAAAGTTATAAGTTTACCATATCCTTGGAATGCAGCTTGTTTAATGGAAACAACCATATTATATCAACATAAAAACGATGTATATTTATTTGGCGGTAATTCAGCAGACATACCTGGTAAAGATTCTTATGGTAACTGGTGTAATGGTCATTATTTTTCAAAAATTGACTTGGATCATCCACATGTGATATCAAAACCTATTATGAGCATTACAGGAGTATTTTTTCATACTTACAAAGAAGTAGTTAATAATAGAGTTATGTATGGTTTAGATACACTTCCAAATTTGTTAAATGTGGATAAACAAATTGTATTGTATACAAGATTAAATTCTAATTTAGGTAAAAGACTGATAAGAAGATATAAAGGTGAATCACTTGATTCATTTGATCCACAATTTGACATTGTTAAATATCCATATTATGTATACTCTGGCAATATATTTTATTATCATGATACATATTTTGCTTATTTTTGGAGTTATGAAGGTGAAAAACATATATCTGATGACATTTATGATACGTTTTTTTTATCATTTGCTATGTCATACGATGGGTTAAATTTTAATGTATTGAAGAAAAAAGTGTATTCAACACATTGCTTTATGCCAACCAATGGTTTTGTAGATGGAAGTGTTTTCTTTTACGAATATAATAAAGGATATTTATATCAATATAAGTTTCAAGAAACATTATACACATTGGAACATGTTACTAACCTTGGATATACAATAGATAAGGGAGCCATCTACACTTCAATTATTAAATTTAATAATAAATATTACATTAATTTAAAAAAAGATGGTTATCACGTGTTGGTTGCAGACAATATAACAAAATTCTCATTAAAAGGCAATGTTGATAAATATTGGGGCGGAGCTTGTTTATCTGATAATCAAATTTTCTTTGAAGATAAATCAAAACTGTTTATATATGGAGGCAATTCAGCAAATACAAAAACACATTTTTATGGTAATTATTGTTTTGCACATTATATTTCTTCCATAGATATTAACTCTTTAAAATCATCACCACCAACCGCATCAACATATGGAGGTGCAGGGAAAAATTTAAAATCCTTCGATACTTTGCCATCATTAATAAAAGTCAAAAATAAATATGTTTCATATACAAGAATTAATCCATCTCCAGGCGTTAGATTAATAAGAAGATATGAATCAACTTCTATAACCAATCTAAGAAAATACAAAGTCATTGATATTGGTCATTATGTGTACATGGCAAACGTTGTTTATTACAAAACATATTATCATGGATTTTTTTGGTGTTATAACGACAAGGAAAAGATACATGATGGTATTTATGCAAAGATGTTTATAGTGTATGGTATATCTGATGATGGTATAAATTTTAATATACAAAGTGAGAATATGTTTTTAAATCACAATTTGATTCCAACAAATGGCAGAATTGATAACCATGTTTTTTTTTATGATTATAAAAGTGGCGATTTATTTAAACACAAATTGCAATGAGACGATGTGTGTCGTTAGACTGTAGACTCCCATCTGTAAAAAGCAAAAATTTCCCCGGTAATTATCTCCCATTTGGTTATAAAAGATGTACAAATTCAAGAAATAGTATGTCTTATAAAGAATATTTTGAAAAAACAAAACAACGTTTTTGGAAATCACAGATACCTCTCATTTATATTAATTTAGATTCACATAAAGATAGAAAAGACAATATTAAGAAAAAATTTTCTCCTTTGTTTCATAATATAATAAGATTCAATGCTATTCATAAAAACTCATCTGAAACGTTAGACTTAAAACAAATTGCATATGGAGCTGATATGAATATATTGGCAGTTTTTCTGTCACATTATCATGCAATATTAAAAGCAAAAAATATGGGATTTAAAAAGGTTATTATAATAGAAGATGATGCAGACCCATATTTTTTACCTTTTTGGACAAAATCCATAGATGACCATATCAATAGTGCACCAAAAGGATGGCATACTATACAATTAAGTATTACAAAAGTAGAAACAAAAAATTATCAATTTAACCCTGTATACAAAAAAAATATTAAAGGATATGCAAATCAACCAGAATGGGGTGCAGTTGTATATGCAATATCTGAAGAAGGTATGAATGTCATAAAAAACATTGATTTGGAAGCTTTGTATAAGAGATGTCCAGCTATGACAGCAGATGATTGTTTATTATCTTTTACACCTATGTTTAGATTATCTGGTAATACTTTTAATAAAACAAAACAATATAGTTTACACCCACCTTTATTCACAGTCAACGTAGATTCTAAATTAACACATAGAAGCGGTATGGATGTACATCGAACAGTTGCTGTAAATTCAAGATGTTCATCTATATATGAAAATGTGTACTGGTACAATGTGGATAAATTGAATCAAGACAATGAAAATTTAATTTTATTTTTTTTAAGTATAGTTTTATTCCCATTTATTATGGGATTTTACCACTGGAAAAAAAAATCTCATACAATTCTAAAAAATAAATTATAAATATGTTCGTTTTCATATTTAAATGATTTCTATAGACCGTATTACATATATGGAAACCATTAGATTACATCTTTTATCTATAGATAATTTTGTGTTTAATGATTTTGTATTGAATTTTTTAGCTACATTCTCAATAATGGTATATTTATTGTTTTTAGAACTTAGAATAAAATATCAATATAAAAAGTTAAAATATAAAATAAGACATATTTCTATGGTATAAATGAATTACGTGGAATTTTTAAAAAATAAATTACCAAATACAAATGCTATACAACTATTATTATATATAGGGATTTTTGATGAAAATATTGATTTAGTTAGATTTGCATTAGAACATGGAGCTGATCAAAATATGTCCATGTCAAATATTCAACATGCTATTTTGACAGACTGGGGATATATAAATAACAGATGTTCTAGTCCTACAAGTATATTAGATAACCCTTGTTAAAATTTTAGCAATACTGATAATCTATTACAAGATTCTATTCTAAAAGTAATACTATCTTTTTCTTCAATAGGTCTGTAATTTTTGTTTTTATCCTTTAGAGAGTTTAGCTTAAGACTGATTGGGTTAGAATCATTTCTATTGCTTTCACCAAATGGTCCTTGGTTTTTTTTACTTCTAACGTAGTTAATAGTAGATTTTATGTGTCCAATTGTACTCATGTTCCACAATGATTGAAAGGCACTTGTGTTATCTAAATTTTTTAAATCTTTTTCATTTTGTAATTTACAACATCCTCTTGAATATTCAAATTGAAACCAAGTGTATATCTTACCATTTACAAGTCTTAAACCAATTAAAAAATCAAAAATTTCAGATACCTGATCTGATTGAAAATCAGGTAAAACACCTAATCCCATTCTATATTGAGGAAAAACATCATCTCTATAACTTTTATGACTAGAACCTGCACCAAACCTAGCCGATGCATAATATTGATTAAAAGCCTTTTTCTCACAACTTTTACAATTCTGTTTTCTATGGCGTTCACATTCTAGTATATCATGACAGATTAATGTGTAAAATCTACCCTTGTCATTAATTTGAATATTAGCACCTGACATTAATTCTTTCATAATATTCTGACTTATATTTGTTTTTTTTAAAAGAAATACAAAGAATTCAGATATTTTTTTTGATACCTTATCATCTAGTTTATTTATAAATTTTTGTTTCCAATCCATATATTAATTAATTAAATTAATTTATAACATATTTTATTACTCTTATACTTTTTGTTTTTTTGCTACTTTTTGTTCTCTCTGCAATTTTCTTTTTTTTTCTTTGTTTAATATACCTTTTTCAGATTTCAAAATATACTTTTCATCTCCAGCCCTATGTCTCCAATGTCTAACACCCTTTTGAGTCATCTTCTTTTTCCAATTTGTTCCAGTAGCTTCACCATCCATTACATAAATATCCCCACATTTTAAGTGAATAGATACTGGATCACCAATTCTTTTAGCTTTTTCATAGCACTGAAATTGAATTATTCTTGGTTTTCCATAGTTGATAGCAAAAACAATATTTCTTTCACTATCACCATGGTAACCAATTCCACAACCATCTTGATAATAATAATTAATTTCTGCATTTAAATTCTTAAATTTATCAATTCCCAGTGAGTTGATACATGTTCTCAATAAATCAGTGTTAGGCATCTTAGAATATGGAATGATAGTACATTTCTTGCTATCTAAATCTCTTTTCTGTCCCACATCAGCAATATTGGTATTTTTTCTTGCCTTTTTATTTAACCATCTACCAAACATCCAAACAAAACTATCAATATTCTCTTCTTCCACATTTAATATCTCATCATATAAGTATTGAGGATGAGTCATCAATTCATTTAAACCATTTATAACATGCAAAACATAAGCTTCAGGCTTATCCAATGATCCTCCATGTAAAGGAACAATATGAGCCAAAGTTTTAAAACTAGCTTGCAAATCTTTCAAATCTTCCAAAGTTGCTGGTGGTCTTTTTTCACCTTGTGCTTCATAACCAGGTCCTGATTCAACTACCCCACTCATTGTAATTACAAATGCTTTAGAATTTTTAACTGACATACTTTTTCGTTTTGTTTTAATTATTTTGTTTTAATTATTTTGTTTTTTATTATTTTTGTTTTATGTGGTGTGATATATGCGTAGCTAATGTAGATGTAGTTGTAAATATAAATAAAAAAAAATATTTAGCTACTTTAATGACAATTAAGTTAATGACAAGTACCTTATGTTCTACCTTAAATAAATAAAATAAAAAAAATAAAATATTCTTAAATAAAATATATAGTAACAAAAATGTTTTTAAAAAATGTATCAGAAGACCAAATAAGTCAAATAAGCAATTATTTGAATGCTAGAGACATTTCTTATCTTTCTGAAGCTAATAAAGAATATCAAAAATTATTAGCACAGAAAAATCAGGAAAATAAAGCAAAAAAAAAGTTTATTTTATCAGGACTTGGTCCATATTCAAAACACTGTGTATTAAAGTCTTTTTTAATAAACAGACCATTTGAAAGCTTTCTGCATCTTCTATACAGTGGGCTTTTTGATACAAACCCTGATCTTTTGGATATTGCAGTAAGAAACATGAATTATGATCAATTTTATCAAATTTTCAAATTCTATCATGATAATAATATTAAAATGGAAATATGGCATTTAAGGTTTTTGATAAACTTTAGACATCCAACTAGTGAGAAGCTAAAAATAAAAAATTTTTTATTAAAGTACAACTAAGACCTCCATCAAGGAACAATATATAATAAAAACATAACAAAAACAAAACAAATATATAAAATAAAATATTACAAATCAAGTAAAGTATCTAAAACGAAAAAACAATAAAACAAAATGAGTTTAAACAAAATTATGATTGATATTATGGATGATATTATCACCAAAGTGGAAAAACAAAATGAATTGATATATTCAACACAAACTTGTTTAAGAAAACCATTTGATATATCTTTGGAAGAAACTGAATATCAAAAACAAAGGCTTAAACAAATCAATTCACAGTTTAAAAAAAGGAAGAGAGATACTGATGAAGTGATACAAGTGAAGAAGTTAAAACATGCATTGAGTGGAATTGTTCCAGATGATCAGCACCATTTATGGGAAAATAAATCTCCATTTCCAAAATTGATGCAAACATGGTATAAAAAGGGAAAAGATGACTTCATCAATATATATAATGATGGAGATGTATCAATGTGTGTATGTACTAAAACTATAGTTTGTTAAATTAATTATTTAATACTTTTTAAAACATTATTTAATTCTCTCAATCCTCTTATTGGAAAAGGGTGATATAACTTTAATTCAACTTCTTCACTATCATCCAATATATATTCTGGTGCATAATTATTATATGTCTCAATAATCATTGGATAATGAGATTCATCAACTTCTTGTAATCTTTTAGTCAATGTCCAAATGTATTTATCAGTACCAAACCCTCTTTTCAATAAGTTTTCATTGGATTCAAACTCTTCAACATTATATTTCAATTGATCTAATGTTTCTTCACTTAGCTTCAATAAATGAAAATCATTATCAAAATCTTCTTCATATTGATAACATATGTTGTACAGTTGATCCACATATTTATTTCTTGGGGTACATCTTTTAAAAAGTTTAAACAATCTTACACCAAATGACCATCTGTTGACCATACTCCACCTAGTTTCTTTTGCAAGTTTCTTCTTCTTTTCCCTTAGTCTCTGACCCTTCAATCTTTGTCTTCTTCTTTCTTTTTGAGCCTTTACACCATCATTTACCAGTTGGTTTAAAACGGTTCTGACATTATAATTAACTTTCTCTTTGTTTCTTAATGAATATTTTGGCATATTGTATGTTTACTTTGTTTTTTGTAAATAAATTTCACGTTTTTAATTTTTGTTTTTATTATCTTGATTGTTTTTGTTGTTTTGAGTAGCTTGTGTGTACACGTGTGTAAGTGCAGTGGAGGTCTTACATGTCTTAAACAATTATAGGTTTAATTGAAGCTAATTTTATTTGTGTAGCTTCTTTTGGTCTAGAATAGCAAAACATAGTACACCAAAAGACTACTATAAATTCTAAAACAAAAGATATTATTACTATAGACCACAACGGTAAGTCAAAATATGTTGCAGTATAGTAAGCTGCTATGACACAGCATATATAACTAAGAAATATAGCAATTTTATCAGAATTCTTCATTTTCCATAGAAAACGTAGTCCCACAGCCACATGTTGAGGACGCGTTGGGGTTTTGAAAATCAAATCTACTCCCCATTATATCCTCCTTCCAATCAATATTTGAACCAATTATATAAAATATAGAATGATTATCTATCACTAAGTCTAGATCAGAGTGAATATTTATAACTTCATCTTGCTTGTTTTTTTTAAATTCAGTTGATATATTATATTTAAAGCCATTGCACCCGCCACCTTGCACAGACAATAATATTTGTTTCACTTTATTTAATCTAGATATCTTTACCAATTCGGTTAATGCTTTTGATGTTATAGTTAACATTTAAAAATATTTTTTTTTAATTTATATATATTATTTTTAGGTATTTTTGTAAACTACTACTCAGATTTTAAAAAGATTTATTGACAAGTACCTTTATTTTGATAAGCAGATTTTAGTTTATCAGCACTTACTACATTTAACTGATCAACTGTTGTATCAGCATCTAATATAATTCCACCTTCTAGTATAAATGCTTGTCCCAATTTATCTTTTCCTGCAACTCTTAACTGATCAACTGTTGTATTAGCATTCAATACAATAATACCAGATAAACCACATATGCTTCCCAAATTACCATGATGCATATGACCAATTTGACATGTACCAGTGGTCACAGGGCATCCATCAGGGATATTTTCACGGTTTGAATCAGGACAACCACATATACCATTATAAGAAACAGGGCTTTGACATGTACCAGTGGTCACTGGACATCCATTTATAATACCCGTGGAATCTGGTGATTCACAACCACAGACACCATTTCCACGAATAGGGCTTTCACATATACCAGTCGTCACTGGACATCCGTTAGGTATATTTGAACTGTCTACTTCAGGACAACCACATATATTATTATAAGAAATACCACTTTGACATGTACCACTGGTCACTAGACATCTATCAGGTATATTTGAATTATCTGGTGTAGGACAACCACATATATTATTATAAGAAGTGCCACTTTGACATGTACCGCCATCCTCCGGTATTACTTCACATCCATCAAGAATATCAGTAGAATCTGAGGCTGGACATTCACATTTTTCATTAGTAATGAGACTGTTTCCATTATATTTATCTCGACATGTACCGGTGGTCACAGGACATCCATATTGAATATCAGTAGAAGTTGGTGATTTACAACCACATACATTTTTTGTTCCATCATAATATGTAACAGAATTTGCACATGTACCAGTGGTCACAGGACATCCATCAGATAGATCTGTGCTCCCTGGTGGTTTACAACCACAAAACTTCATTGGGTTGAGTCTACCGATAATATAATATTTCCCACTTTGGCATGTACCACTGGTCACTAGACATCTATCAGGTATATTTGAATTATCTGGTGTAGGACAACCACATATATTATTATAAGAAGTACCACTTTGACATGTACCGCCATCCTCCGGTATTACTTCACATCCATCAGGAATACCAGTTGAAGTTTCACCTGGACAACCACATTTTCCATTAGTAATGACATTGTTTCCATTAAATTGATTTTGACATGTACCAGTGGTCACAGGACATCCATCAATAATATTAGTAGAATCTGGATCTGGACAACCACATATATTAATTCCATTATAGAAATAAAAGATACTGTTACCGCCGTTATCTTTTGTTTGGCAACTTCCGGGATTAACCCCTATGAAAATTTCACATCCATCAGGTATATCATTTGAAATGTACTCTGGACAGTCCTCTGCTAGAGCAATAGTAAAACATAAACACAATAAGATTAATTTATTCATTTTATATAAAAACTTAAATATATATAGAGTGTTATTTTATATTGTTTGATATTTATTAACAATTGTACTCTTCTATTATCAATCTCTGCCTAACTCTTTCTTCAAACCTTCTGTATTCTTCACTGTTTTCTCTTCTCATTTGAATTCTCCTCTGAATGTACTCCTCTATATGTGTAGGTATTTCAAAATGTCTACAACATCTGCTCTGCCTTTGTGATACTGGATTTACAACACTTTGTATTTCTTCATTTGAATAACCTTGCTCTCTCATATAATTTTCCATTCTTATTCTTACAGCCATTGGTCTTGATTCAATATGAATAGTTTCCAAGAGTGTAGTAGGAAATGGAACTACATCATCAGGTCTCAAATTTAAATTAACAATTCTTTGAAACAAAGGGTTTGTATCTGAACAAATAAATATTTCTGGATGTCCTAGTACCATTTTTTATTATTTTTAAATGAGTTTTTTGTTTTGTACTATTATCAAAATTGCAAAGATTGTGAATATGACCTATAAAAGAAATCACTCTATTATAAAAATGAAAGCAATTGTTTTAAAAACTAAACCAAGATTATTAAAACATTATTATGTGAAAACTGCACACGGTTACAATTATATAACAAAGAAAGCATTTAAACGATTTGTGTACAAAAATTTACCAAAGAAAATATTAAAGACTTTAAAGTATGAAACGGTAATCTTACCAGACGAGGAGGATCCACGAGCGAAAGAACGGATTATGCAAAAAATAAATTCATTCCTAGAAAATGCAGATGGTGCTCAAAAACAAGCTGAAAACGTTGTAAATAATGTACCAGAGTTAAAAACACAAAATCAATGATTATTAGTACTAATTTTTATTATTTTTATATATTTTATTTTTTTTTGTTTTGCATGTAGCTTCTTTTTCTGCAATTGTAGAAGGAAAAATATGCTTTAGGTGCTTGTCATTTTTTGGTTTTTCATTTAGCTTCTTTTTTAAATAGTCTTCATAAGACTGTAGCTGTGCAGGAAACCACTTCTCGCACTCAACATCATAATTATTACGAGTAGAAAAAAAACGAACAGCAACTCTTCTAAACATATCAAGACGAAATCAAAAAACATTTATAGTATGAATAATCAAACAAACTGGAATACATTAAAAGAAAATGGCTACATAGTTTTGCCAATATTGGATCAAAACAAACTAAAATATTACATGGAAAAAATGCAAAATGATTTATTAGCTATGCCTGAATTTAAAACTGGATATTGCACTGGATATGTTATGGGTGGTTTTTCAGCTTTAGGAAATGCTTCTAGCTTTCATTTACCATTTGCAAGAGAATTAAGAATGGAAATACATCCACATGTATACAATGGAATATTTAAACCTGCTCTTGATGAAGATAAAGACCTCAAATTTGAGCAAATTATTGACAGAGTTATGCACAGAACACCTATTCAAAAGGTAAATTCAGAATCATGGCACAGAGATGAATCACCATGTGATAAAGGAGATGAAGTTTTTGGAGGATGGATTAACCTTGATAACAATAACCAGTACTTCTCAGGATGCCCTGGTACCCACAAGTATGTATCTAAACATAATGGCTTTGCAAAAATAAAAAAAGAAGAGTTTAAAGAGTACCAAAGGCTACAGAAGACTATTGAAATTCCACCTGGTCATATTTTTATTTTTTATGAGAAAATGGTACATGAAGTAAAAAGATCAAAAAATAAATATGTAAACAGGCTATTTACTGGATGGAGATTAACAAAATCTGATCAATGTATCCATGGCAATGAAAACTTGAGAAAAATGTTAAAAGATAAAGCTATTATCCCATTGAAATCAGGGCAAATTCCACCAATGTATGCTAAAATGCACTTTTTATGCTGGGTTGATAAAATTGTGGATTTTACCAATATAATTGATGAAAAATGCATTGAAACAAAGGAGATAAAAACAGGAAAAAAAGCTGGAGTATACAGACTGGTTCATAGATTTATGAAATCTCTGAAAGAGCTGGATATGGACATTTATCCAGAATATGAAGAGAGAGAAATTGAAATTTTAATTCCACACAGATATTAATTTATTATCTATTTTTATAACCTCTATGTAATTCAAACTCTCTTTTTTTATTATAATATACATATACACGTGCTTCTTTTTTATTGGACTTATAAAATTTATCTATATAACCATCTCCTCTTTTTACAGCTTCTTCAAATAAATTTATTGTATTTACAAAGTATTGATCTGAAGTTAATCCTGTACATGCACCATGTTTCTCATATTCATGCTTCCAAAAGCCTATATCATTTTTATTTTTACATGATTTCCAATAAGAATTAATTTTTTTATAAATTTTCATTATATTATGATTCTTTTCTTCGCAAGATCCATTTGGAGTCATTTTACCACATGGTTTGCAGTTTCTTGCAGTTTTTATCCAATTTTGTTTCCACAGACCATGGATTTTATACTTTGTTTTGTATACCTTACCATCAATTTTAAAACTATTTATCGAACCACATCGTTGCAAAGATAATAACCATGTTTTTGTCATTTAAATTAGTTTATAAAAACTATATAGTTGATAAAATTAAATTGATAAATGACACCAAATGCTATTATTTACTTATCATTGGTTTTAATTATGAATAAGCATCCAAAAGGTATAGAACTGTTTGATACCGCTTTCAGTATGGGCGGTGACTTAGTGGATTTGACTGACAATGAATACAATGAAGTGATTAATTTTTTGAAACAACATCAAATCAATGCATAATCAGATTGATTTTGAGGATCTTTTTTTCCAAATAATTTCCAAGCAATATCTTCAAATTTTTTTTTCACATATGCATTCTTTAAATATAAAACATAAATACCAACTGATATAAAAAATATAACAACTATACAGATTGCTAAAATATCATACATTTTGGATTAAGCAAATGAGTAATATATATGTGATAAAATAAGATTATTAAATGGAAGACGCTCTCATTATAAACCGAGTACAAAATACAAAAAGTTGTGATAGATTGAATTTTATATTTAATATAGTTACATTAATTTTTATATCGATTTTCAGTTATATGGGCTATAGTAAAATGATAAAAACAATGGAGTTTATGCTGAAAAATACATACGCCATGTGTAATATAACTCAAGCAATGAGCACTGTAGATTTAAAATGTTATGAACTTTGATCAACATTTATTAAAATGTTAGTGAATATTAACCATCCTAGAACTAATTTTGACCCAAGTGATAATGTAACATAAACCATTTCTTTGTATTTAGGATTACATTTACTTTTTTTAATTTTTCTCTTTCGTAATATATTTTTATCACATTCTACTACATCTTGTTCCTCTGTTATTCTACAAGCAGGGCACCATGGAGACCCTGAATCTTCTTTGCAAAATTTACAAAAAATAAAAGTACATAGTCTTGTTTCACAAGTCAACTCAATAAATTGAACAAAACCAAAGCATCCATATAAAAGAAACAATACTACTACAATAACATACACAAAATCTGGAGGCTCAACACCTTCAACAGCAGATGCCGCTTTTGAGAATGCATGCACTATTATACCATATGCACATAAGAATGTAAACCAACCATTGAAGTGTAAAATCCACTTCAATTCAATTTTATCTAGATATTCAACCACTAGACCACAAATCTGACATGTAGATGTCAGTACCGCAATAGATGCTATTAAGTTTATATCAGTCACACCATTCAGTAATCCAATTGCAACTAACATGATAGCAGCGCTTATAGAATATTCAAAAAACCGTAATGGATTTTTTCCTTTTTCTATCATAACTTTGTATTTGTAACCAAGACAACCCTGGTCCAATTCCTCACCCCAAAAATTATTTCCTTCCCAATCATCTGATTTATCTAATTGATAACCCAACCAAGTGTCCCCAAAACATAGTGATGTCAAGTTGGTATAATCAGTTGCCAGTGCCAGTCCTTGGAAAAAGAAAGATAAAAGATGAAAAAAGATAATTAACACCCCAAGATCAATTCCACAGTCATCGCACACTTGACCTGTATATGGTGCAATACAAAACTCCCCGTTGTTTGTTGTGTTTAATCTTCTACCAGCCCCTGTGCATGTTTGACTAGTTGTATTTAATCTTTTCCATTTTAAATATGTTTCTGTTGTAGGTAAAGTAAAATCTTCCTCTTGTGAATAATAAATAAACATCACCAAAGCACTAAGTCCATGACCAGCGACAGCAGCAATATTTAAAATTTGAAATGGTTGTAATTCATCTGACTTAGGATCGAAATCTCTAATTTTTTCTTTATTTGCACAGCTAGGTTCTCCAATAATATCAACTCTTAAAAGTTGGGTTTCTTCACTCATTTGTTGAATAAACGTCACTATATATAATCAAGAAAATTATAATTACAAAGTATATAAAAGTAAAGACGACAAAAAAATGCCAAAAGTATTGAAGAAGAAAAATGAGGTTAAAAAATCTAAACATGAAAGAACTCATTGTACCATTTGCATGGATAAAATAAAAAAAAAGAGTTATTTAATGATTAATAATAAAAGAGCTTGTAAACATAAATTTTGTTATAATTGTATAAAAAAATGGGCTGAAGAAAAACCACAGTGTCCAAATTGCAGAGTTAAATTTAATGGTATTAAATGTAGAGGAAAGAATGAAAAAATTATCATATCTAAAGAATTCTCAAAACTGTTTATTGATATGGATGTTCCAAATGAACTTTACATGATTATTGATAACCTCTTGTTTTTTACCCATGTCAGGAAAAGATTCATAGATTTTTATTTAAATGACATTGGTGATGCAAGAAAGTTATGGAGAGTATTAAGTCCTATGATTTTTTTACTTAAATTAAAACATGATATATCTGGGTTGCCACCCTTTAAGATAGTGTTT
Organism: Legionellales bacterium; assembly: GCA_002691585.1. Lineage (GTDB taxonomy): Bacteria > Pseudomonadota > Gammaproteobacteria > Comchoanobacterales > Comchoanobacteraceae. The sequence goes on along the minus strand of NZIM01000046.1, from coordinate 237 downwards.
CCAGAGTTTGTTTTTATGATAGATATGATAAATAGGTTTGAAAGTAGTAGATCTGTATCAATATAAGTTTTTTAAATTTATCATATATTTTATATATTTAGAAATCAAACACTGGTACATCACATGAATTATCTTCTTCAGTAAATTCTCTCTTTTTCAAACTTTCCAATTTCACACAAACAATATTCTTATTCAATTGAGCTTGAACACCATACATGGTAGGTGTTTCATACATAT
>NZIM01000045.1 GCA_002691585.1 Legionellales bacterium | reverse complement strand
TAAGTTTGGAATAATTGTAGAACAATCACTGTTGCGGATCGGCGTAATTTGTTTTGTCGTTGGATCGATTTTTACGGGAACGCCCAATAACCTACTTAATTCAGTTTGGGGTGAGAAGCCTTCTCCAGCCGCTATAAATTCACAGGGTATTTTGCGTTTTTCTTTTGTCTTTAAATTTGAAAGAAGAGCGCCCTCAACGCGCCGCGTTCCTAAAATAGCCTCAATCTCCCAATTATATAGAACTGAGGTTTTGGATTTAAACGTAGTCCATCTATATATGGCGCCATCAACCATCAATCTAGGACAGTAAAAAGCAGCCTTAAGCAATTGAAAATTTACATTTACGGCTGCCTTTTCAGCAAGGGTGATGTTACGAGGTCCTAATCGCAAAATTTCATGTGCCAGTTGGAGTCCCAATGGTCCATTCCCTGCGATTAAAACTTTGCCGCTCGGAATAACCCCATAGCGCCTTACCATGGTTTGGGCTGCTCCGATCGTCACAACGCCAGGTAAAGTCCAGCCCGGTATAATTTTCGGGACTTCAAAAGCCCCTGTACATAAAATTACCGATAATGCTTTTATATAAAATTGTCGGTTTTCAGAAACTGATCGAATTTCGAAAGTGTCTTTTTCTTTGCGAGCGTACCAAACGGTTTGCCCAGAATAAATCCTAACTCCAATTTTCTGAGCTTTTTCTCTTAACCTGTTGCCTTCTCGATGTTGCCTATCTAATCCATGGAACCCTCGAAAACCGATGCTCCTGGGTTTATAGTATTGGCCGCCAGGTTCTTCTCTATCGTCTAAAACCACAACATCAACACCAGCCGCTTTTGCCTTAATAGCTGCCGTGAGTCCAGCGGGGCCAGCTCCGACAATTAAAATTTCCGCATGTTCATTTAATCGTTTAGGAGTATTAGTTTTTTGATTTAAGGTGGCATGACGTCTATCGCTTTCTTTTTCGATCACATCGCCTGGCTTGATAATTTGCATACAGGCCCTGAAGCCGCGTTGTCCATTTATCGTAACCAAACACTCGTTACAAACACCCATGCCACAAAAAGCACCACGTTGCTCTCCATTAATGCGTTCACCAAGTACGTACTCTCCGGCATTTAAAAGTGCAGCAGCTACACTATCACCTTTACTAGCCGTAAAGCACTTGCCTTGAAATATGAAATCTAACGTGTTCATTATTATTAATTTATTATAAAAGACCTACAGTTTTAAGTATTTTTTGGAGCATACGCATTTCAGAAGATGGCAGAGGCAATCGAGGTGATCGGGGATTTCCTACTGGATGCCCAATTTCTTTCAACGCAGCTTTGGTTGCGGAAACATATCGATGGCCACCAACCAAACGAATTATTGGAAGTATCTTTTGATAAATCTTTTTTGCTTCAGTTAAATTTTGTGCTTCGCAGGTTTGCAAAAAAAGCTGTTGAAATTCTTTGGGCATTATATTTGAGCCAACAGCGACCCAACCCGTGGCCCCTGATAAGAAACTTTCGTAGCCCATGATGCCCCCAAAAACTTCCATTCGTCCTTCACAAAATTCTAAAATATCTCGCACACGGGTAACATCCATAGTGGACTCCTTTATAAAGTCGACATTTTGAAAATAGGATAGTTCTGCTACGATATCTGGAGTTAGGTCCACATTTGCTGTTGCTGGATTATTATAAAGCATAATAGGTTTCGAAGATTTTAGGCTAATGCGTTCGAAGTGTTTTAGCAATTCATTCCGCGTTGGCGTGGAATAAAACGGTGGAATTATCATGGTGCCATCCGCGCCTAAATCCTCTGACATTTGTACATTATCAATGACTTCTTCAGTACTTTCTGCTCCGGCACCCATGAGAACAGGTATTCGGCCATCAACCGTGTTTATAACGCATTTTGCAACAGCCTGCTTTTCTGAAAATGACATAGACAGGAATTCTCCGGTAGAGCCTAACGGAATCAAACCGTGAATTCCTTGGTTCACTTGCCAGTCTGTAAAACTTGACTGCGCTTCCAGATCTATGCGGCCCTCAGAATCAAAAGCTGTAACCATAACAGTAAACGCACCGCGTATTTCATGTGTCATTTCCAGTCTCCTCTTAAGGCTAAAACTTTGCGCGGGTTTGTATGAGTGAGTTGTTTGAATAATTCAGTATCCAAGCCCAACCTTTTCATTAATTCTGGAACGTTGCGTAGAATGTGGCTGTAGCCATGCCCACCAAACGATCGCATTCGGCTCTTGGTACAGATATCGTGAGAAATTAGAATTTGATTTTCGTGACCTTCATCAGCAAATGTATTGATTAGTTTCAGACGGTCAAAATCATTTGGAAGTTCTAGATTTCCCATCCAGTAATATGATTGCTCGATACCGAAAAAATCCCATTCTACGTTCACCCCTAACTGTAATAATTGCTTAACTCCAGTACCATCTGGGTGTGTTCGATCCATATGACAAAAGATAATGCGATCGGGATCTAGTCCAGTTGGCTCTATAATCTCCAAAATTTGCAAACATGCGTCAGGAGCGCGACCTGGATGTATTGAAAGTGATGTGCCGGTTTTATCAGCAGCGCAAGCAGCTGCTATAATCGCCTTCTTTTCAAACGCAGTGAGTGGCCAAGAGCATCCAATTTCTCCAATTATTCCTGCTTTGATTGATGTGCCGTCTAAGCCTATTTGAACTTCACTTACGAAGTGATTAATTAATTCATCTATACCAGTTTTCAAATATGTTTCTTGCAGATAAGGCTCTGTATAACACCCCGCCGCTGCAACAATGTGAATGCCCGATAATTTCGAGATCTCTAGCAAGTCGTTAGGGGAACGATCGAGCCCAAAAACAGATTGATCAACAATAAGCGATCCTCCGTCATCAGAAAAAAAACGAAGTTCATTAACTGCGATTGATACCTCTTTTTGAGAAGAGTTTTCTGGGTTTTCATTTGATAAATAGTCTATTTGCCATCGGTCATTCATTGAAATGTTATTGGTCTTTAAGGCTCTTTTGTGAGGAGGTGTGATGTCAAAAATAATATGCTCGTGGATCATACTACTGCCAACCTCTTCAGCAGTTATATCACCTTGAACTGTACGAATTTTATTCATTTTTAATGCTGAAGAATTTTGGACAGAAACAAACGCGTATGTTCACTTTCGGGAGAGTCAAAAAAGTCTTTAGGTTTCGCATCTTCTACTATTTGCGCATCGTGCATTAGAATCACGCGATCAGCTGCCGCTCTAGCAAATCCCATCTCATGAGTTACAACAATCATTGTCATACCAGCCTTCGATAAGTCGACCATAACATCTAGGACTTCTGAAATCATTTCTGGATCAAGCGCGGATGTCGGCTCATCAAACAGCATAAGTTTTGGCTTCATAGCAAGAGCTCTCGCAATCGCTATTCTTTGCTGTTGTCCCCCCGATAATTGTCGCGGATAGGCGTTTTTTTTATCTGGCAACCCCACTCTTTTTAAAAGAGCAAACGCTTCGGCTTCAACTTCTGCCTTGTCACGTTTAAGAATTTTGATGGGCGCCATCATTATGTTTTGTAAAACACTGACATGCGGAAAAAGGTTAAAGTTTTGAAAAACCATTCCAATATCGCGTTGCTGTTTTGCTATGATACTATCTTTTAAGGGAACAATTTTACCGTTAATTTCCTTGAAACCCATTAAATGCCCCACGGCATGGATTTGACCGGAATCGATCGTTTCAAGTTGATCAATGCAGCGAAGCAGGGTGCTTTTGCCACTACCAGAACGACCACAAATGACAACAACCTCACCTTTTTTGACTTCCAGGTTGATACCGTCTAGCACCACATTCTTGCCAAAAGCTTTTTTAACATTTTTAATTAGAACGGCAGTGTTTTCATCATACATGGTCTTTTATCTCCAAATTAAAATATTTTGTGCGCCGCGCTAGATGTGTTTTTTGCACGAGGCTCCTAAATATCGTGAACCCGTTGCCAATCACTTTTCTTTAACTGGTGTTGCTTCTAGCGCTCCAAAGGGCTTTTCATAGTGAGCTTCAATTCGAGTTTGAATTAGCCCCCAAATCGACACCAGAAGCAGGTACCAAATCGCTGCAATACAGTAAGCTTCCAATACCCTGAATTCTATTTGAGCGATCATCTGTGCACTTCTCATTAGTTCCTGCATTGAAATTACAGAACACAAAGACGTTGTTTTTAGCATTCCATTAAATTGGTTACCCAAGGGAGGGATTATAGTGCGCGTAGCTTGTGGCAGAATAACCAGCCACATTCGCTCTCTCCAATTCATCCCCACAGCTCGCGAGGCATCTTCTTGTCCCTTATCGACCGACATTATACCTGATCTAATTATCTCGGCCAAATAAGCGCCCTCATTAAGTGCAAGCCCAAGTATGCAAGATTCAATTACGCTAAAACGAATACCTAACTGCGGAAGGCCCGTATAAATGATTACAAGCTGTATTAAAATCGGCGTGCCTCGAAACAACCAAATATAGAATTCTGCCAAAACGCGCAGAATTTTATTACCATACATTTTCATAAGGGCAGCGATTATGCCCAATCCGAGACCAATGATCATGGAAATTATGCTTAACCAAATTGTGGCCCAAACGCCGCGAAGCATGAGCCCATTCGTCATGTAATCAAAAAAGTACGGCCAACTCCAACTCACTTTTTAACTCCCTACCTTTGATCAATTTATTTTTCGCCTGATGTAGACAATAGTAACTGGTTGTTGCCCAGCCTTAGGTCACAAAAAAAGGCTGGGAAAATTGTGTTTTAATTGAAAGAAATATTGGTTTATTCTGGATTATAATAAACTGCGATATCCCCCGTGTAATCATCCCAGAATTGAATTTGTGTTGCACCATATGAGCTCATAAGTTTGTTGTAAGTGCCGTCATCGACCATATCTCGGAGAACATTTGACACTGCATGCGCCAAACGCTGACCGGTTTTTCCATCAAACCCGAAAGAGGAGGGAAGACCGGGGTTCAAACCCGAAGCGCCTACATCAAAAGACCCTCTTTCAGCATAGTAAGCTGCAACAGCATCGGGGCCGAAGACAGCTTTAACCTGCCCCGCTCCGAGTGCAGCAAAGGCCTCAGCAAAAGTATTAAATGCCTTTATATCCATTGTCTCCATGCCTTGGGCGACTTGCTCATCATTAATAGTTCTGATCAGATTATCCGCAAAACCAGCGATTTCAGTTGCAACAGGCTCACCTGCCAGGCTTTCATAGCCCGTTACCCCCGCAGGATTACCTTTTTCTACGACCAAGGCTAACGCGTTTACTACGTAAGGAACCATACGCATGATCTGAGCGCGTTCAGGTTTGTAATACATGCCCGTATTCACCATATCCCAACGTTTTGTTGCTAAGCCCGGAATTTGCACAGCAAATTCAACGTTCATGTAAGCAGGCTCTAAGCATAACCGTTTGGCAATTTCATTTCCAAGGTCGGGGTGGAGTCCCTGTAGGTTCCCTTGATCGTCAATATACTGCCTAGGTGGTATCGTTGCATTTATTGACATTGTAAGTTTGCCTGGCTCAATAGTTGGCAAGTTTTCTGGACAATCTGCAGCAAAAGCAGCACTCGCTGTAAGCATTCCAGCAATTGCGAGACCGGATGTAAATCTGTTCATTTTTTGATCCTTTTTAAGTTTTGGTTACCGTTAATGTGAATGACCATTCGGTCTTTTATTCTGCTCGTTACCACACCAGCGCTCAATTACCTTTGCAGTGACATCCACCATTCTGTTGAAGTCGCTTATATCGACCCATTCATCTGTTTGGTTGTTCTGCGATAAGTTACCCCCAAGACAGCCCAGGCCTAAGCATGGTATATCCGCCTCAACGATCGGATTTTTTATATCAGATGACGTGTGCATCGGATTCACGAAAGGTTCTTGCGAAGTTACTTCTTTAACCGATGACGAAACAATTTTATAAAATGGAGAAGACATATCAACCTCACCTCCTGTTACACCTGAAAGCCATTTTAACTCAGGAGGGTTGACTCGTAACCAAGGGTCATTTTGAGCCATTTTTTCAATTGCTTGCTCAATTTCGTTCTTAGTTTCTTCAAGCGTTTCTTTCGGTGGAAATGAAATAGCACCGCCTAGCGTGCAGGTTTTATTAATTCGCGACAATCGGTTCTCTTCATTTGATACTATTCTGGAAATATGCAAATTCGTTGAACGTCCAACTTCGCAGTGGATTGCTTTGTGCATAATTTTTTGATTACGCACCTCGTTAAGTTTTGCGAGTGCGTTTGCAACAAGAAAGGCCTTCTCAATAGGATTTTCTGCCAAATGAGAAAATGCAGTATGGCCCGGTTCTGTCGTATCTGGGGGCTTGCCATGAATGGTGATTATAAATTCCAATTGCCCTGATGCTATGGCTTTTATTTCACTTAATCCACGACCTGACTCGGCTGGATGTAAATAGAGCGAAGCATCAGCGGTCAGACCAGCATGTAATAATGCTGATACGCCTCTTGCAAAATTCTTAGACGGCGTTGATGCAAATATAATACTACCCAAATGTGTTTTATTTTTGTGCAATACTGTCTTAATGGCAGCGATCGCACAAGCGCACCCGGCAAGGTCATCAGCCACCCCCCAGCCAAACAATCTTCCTTCTATCTCTGCGGGTACAAAGGGATCAGAACGCCATTGCTCGATTTCTCGGACAAGTTCGCTATCAGGATGAGCAAAAATTAAAAGCGAAGGCAGGTTAGGATCCCCTTTAGCTTCCGCTACAAGCGCACGTCGCGGCCTCTCAACGTTTATGTTGTCGCTTGAAAATTCGCCTTTTACCGGAACGTTACTCGGAAGATAATCAAAGTAACGCATGGTACATCCATGATTTTCAAGTGAGTTCTTTATATAATCTTGAATCGCTGCTTCACCATCTTTTTGGATTGCTACTAAGTCCTTCAGACATTGAAGTGGTTCGTCAGTCAAAATAAATTCCATTATTGTATCCCGCTTGGATACAGTCTTTACAATAAATCTGATTCGAGCAATATTTATCATTGGTAAATCGAGATTGATTCATTTTACGTTGTTTCGACAAGAATAATTGCCTACATATTAAGCACGAAAACGCGTTGATTAACTACCGCCGTTACAGCAGCACTTGCTAGATTTTTTGGAACAAGCTTTATAAAAATGAATATAACCATGCCTTTAGAAAGCCAATTAGCCAGCACGCTTGCCGAGAAAGCTTATCATTCGGTTTTAAAAATGATCCAGCAGAGAAATTTAAAAGGTGGACAACAGATTATTGAATTGCGCTTAGCAAACGAGCTAGGAATTTCTCGTACCCCGATACGACAAGCTTTGCGGTTGTTAGAAGGTGAGGGCTTATTAGAAAAAAGTGGTGGTCGCTCTTATGTAGTTAGGCAAGTTGATCTTCGTGAATATTTACAAAGCTTAAAGGTAAGGGAAATACTCGAATCCGAAGCAGCCTATTCTGCCACTAATTTTGTGAGTGACAAAAAAATTAAAATCGTCAGGAAAAAATTAAAAGCTGTTGAAAAACAGCGCCCTTATGATGTCTTGTCACATTGGCAGTCAGATTCAGAAGTTCATGAGCTTTTTATCTCGGCGTGTCCAAATGTAGTATTGAGAAATGTAATTCGTTCTTTGAGGGTAACGACAAAATTATTCGAAATAGAAAATTTAGCAGAGCGGTTGGAACCAGATAGTCGGCAGCATGAAGCGATATTAGAGGCACTTCAAAACAAAATGCCCACGGAAGCTAAACAAGCAGTCCAAATCCATATAAATTCTCTCTATCAGTTCGCGCTGAGTGTTCTCTAGTATTTTATTTGTCCTCCACTTGGATACGCAAGAATGGTTAACTGGAGTATGTCGAAGTAACTAAGTTCAAGAAGGCTTAATGAGGCACCGTCAGCCAAATCGGCTCAAGCATCAGAAGCCTGG
>NZIM01000044.1 GCA_002691585.1 Legionellales bacterium | reverse complement strand
GACTAAAAACTTTATAGATAAAGTAAATACTCACTTTGAGAATCATGGTTATTCGCTCTATGCAACTGTGAGAAAAGATACTGGTGAATTCATTGGTTTTATCGGACTATTAATAGCCGATTTTAAAGAACATTTTACTCCTGCCATAGAAATTGGTTGGCGTTTATCATCCAACCATTGGGGTAAGGGCTTTGCTACTGAAGGTGCTAAAGCTGTTTTAGATTATGCATTCAGAGAATTGAAAATACCAGAGATCGTATCATTCACAGCTGCTGGTAATGCTAAATCTATTAGGATAATGCAGAAAATTGGCCTGCAACATAATGAAAGAGATGATTTTGACCATCCAAAGCTAGATGATCAAAGCCCATTAAAACGACATGTTTTGTATCAGCTAAGCTGTGAAAAATACACTCAAGGAGAATGACCATGACTGAAACTTGCTAGAGCCTATGAATGCTGTGGTTTAGAGGCGTCTTCGCTAATTTGGAAATTCCAGCGAAAACTTTTCGAGAATGAAAAACTGGCGGAGAGAGAGGGATTCGAACCCTCGGTACGTTTTAGCGCACACACGCTTTCCAGGCGTGCCCCTTCGACCGCTCGGGCACCTCTCCGGAAGTTTATAATATAATCTTCATATACTCTGCAGTCAAATGTTACCGTTTTTTAAAAATATTAAATTACGGGTTTACTCTATGTTCCTCTATATAAGAATCCTGGCTCGACTCATGATTCCTAAAAACAGACACAGCTTCAAGCTCACTTTTCTGACCATTAATTAATTCAGTAATCGAGTTTCTTAGCTCATCATGTGGCTGGATAATTGTATCAGGGTTCGCACCAAAATCGAGTAATTTATCGACCATCGTAGGGCTGGTTCCATGAATGAGTAAGTACCAATAAATTGTTTCATATTCATAGACGATTCGTTGCGTTGAATTTATAATGGTTACAGGATTATTCATTAGTTTTCCAGTGTTTGAACAACGCATTTCTGAATGAATGGGCACGATACTGTCAAACTCACTAATGTCATAATTTACTTTGAGATGCGCATGCTCCATTTTCCATTTTTTTGCAAACAAAATTAAGGCCCTCCCACAATCTGTAAAAGCGTATTTCTGTAATATATTTTTCGATGCAGAGCATAAATATTCTCTCAATGATGTGTTATTGGAGATATACTCGCTTTTACAATCCATGCTTCGATCTTGTATTTTTTCGGAGAAATTTGTGCAATTATCTAATGCCATGAACACATCTTCATTTTTTGCAATTAAGGATAACGCGGTCATTCCATCTGTTTCTAAGCCATAAGAGATATATGCATTAAGAGCACTTAAATTCGCTTTTTTAAGAAGTGAAGGATATTTATTCAGTAACCTCATGCCTGCTTCAGTACTTGCAAGTGCACCTAAAACAGTACAACCATCATGATACAGATTGAGTCCCTCAGCGGTGATCTTTTGAATAACTTTTTCATTATCTAGCATATATAAATCAGTATTTTGATTTTGAATTTCAACGTCTAAAATACGTTGTAGAATTGATGCCTTATCAGCGCTATAACTTTTATTTAAATTATCAGAAGATATTTTGTCGAGTAAAATATCGTAGTGACACGAACTATAAAAATTAGAGGAGAGGCTGTGCTTTAATAAACTAATGGCTGGGATAATATTCTGGCCATTAAAAGTAAAGAGTTCATTGAAAGTATCTTCATCAATAAGGTTGAGTAATTCAGATGAGCCAAGAAGTAACTTTCTGCCTTGGTCATTCAGTGTTAAAAGTTGAAAACAATTCAATGGTTCGTTAAATCCAGGTATAGTGTATTGTTTTTGAAATATTTCTTTTTTAATTAAAGAGTGTAAATCAGGAAATTCACTCAGAAGCGCAATTCCTCTTGGGTGAACACACATCTTGATAATACCTGGAAGCCTATTTAAATTCCCTTTTACGTCACATAAAGTCTTACTTGTTAATGACTCCAATATATGAGGATAAGTATTAAATAGATCAAAACCAATAGCTGATTCAATGAGCCCATCAAATGTTGACCGGCTATTATGATCTGTATATTTTGGATCAGGTGCAGTTACTTGATCTGATATGACACCATTGTCATCAATGCAATAGTTGATACAATCTCGAACAAAAAGTGACAATCTTGGATACGAATGAATACAACGGTATAAAATGTATCCTCCAATCGGAAATTGTGCAAGTCGTATGACTAACTGATCTCTTGAAAAAGTATCTGGAGAACCACTTGAAAGACTGTCTAACTGAGTGACCAACAATTTCATAATTTGATTTTCAGTTTGATTGAAATTCTCAGACATTCTTTCAATCTCATTAACAATGTCCACAATATTTAGCTCAGAATTTTCATTCTCCATAGATCTCCCCCTTTTTTAGTCGTTTACTTGCGTATTGTAGAGTAGTTCTTAAATTATTGAAAGCGATTAAGCTAAAAGATGGTCATTTTCAGAGTAAGATACAGTGAAAATATGTTGTAGTTGATTTTTGTTCTGGTGAATCATTTTATTGAGTGCGTCGGTTGATAGTTTTAGAAATGGTGCTTTAGCATATTCTTTTTGTGCATGTATTGCGTCACTCATCCAATAAATAGAGAAATGGCTCATTTGATCATTTTGGGAAGGTGTAAATTCTAAATAGGTTTCATCTATCGAATCATCCGAGTAATTTAAAAGCGTAAGTGTAAATATATTGGCAGTATATGCGCCAATTTGAATATAACCATCCATATGCTTTAAGTCATGTTTCAGCATATGATCTAAAAATATTGTTTTTAATTGCTTTTTGAATTGTCTGGACTCACTAAGGAAATCATGCAGCACGATAGCATGATTCATTTGACCAAGTAACAAAAATATTTCTTTTAATCGCACAAAAAAATGGGTTGTTATGTGGTTGATTAAATATTCACGATGACAATTTTGGATGAGGAAAAAAAGGCTGAAGCGATTCATATTTTAAATTCTATTGAATAACCATTACCAAGGTCTCATTCTTTCAAAAATAGGTTCACCACGATAGATGTGAATAAAAGTTGCTGAAATGTGAACAGTGATGAGTATTGCAATGGCGTATGCAAAAAAACCATGATAGGAGTACATTTGCTTTGCAAGTGATTGATTAAATGGAACTAGAGGTAAGTAGGGGAGGTGATATGGCATTTTTTTAACCGCACTACTCATTATCCATCCACTCAACGGAATTGCAGCCATCAAAACATAAAGTACCATGTGTGAACATTTTGCAATCAACACATGCCATTTTGATAGTGGTAGTTTCGGAGCAGGTGTATACACTCTGAAGAATATTCGTACACCAACTAAAAATAAGATGATGACGCCAGAAAGTTTATGTAGATTTCTTAGGGTATTTTTTAAATCTGAATTTGAAAGAAAATCAAAAGAGAATCCAACCGCCAATGAGCTCAATATCATTATTGCAATAAGCCAGTGCAGTGCTTTTTGTACTGATGTATATCCCTCAACCATGTTATTATTATGTTTTATCATTGTGAAAAGTCAATTTTTTTAACTTTTATAGAGTGTTGGGTCTGATATTTTTGCTTCAATAAACCCTTTCTGCCTTAGAGCACAACTATCGCAATGTCCGCATGCTCTTCCAAGAGCATCAGCCTGATAACAAGATACAGTCAACGAGTAATCAACACCAAGTTCAGATCCAAGTTTGATGGTTTGTGCTTTTGATAAGTTCATTAAAGGTGCATGTATGGTGATTTTATGCCCTTCAACACCAATTTTTGTTGCTAAATTTGCAAGATTAGTGAAGGCCTCAATATATTCTGGGCGACAATCTGGATAACCAGAGTAATCAACACTACTTGCACCAATGAAAATATGCTGACATTTTAATGTTTCTGCCCATGCTAACGCATGTGTTAAAAAAATAGTATTTCTTGCAGGTACATAGGTATCTGGAATTTCCTCGTTAGAAGACAACGAAATTTTTTGATTTGAATCCGTTAAAGAAGAGCCTTTAAGTCGTGACAGATAGTCAATTTTTATGATCTCATGTTGTTTGACCTGGAATCGTTGTGCAACGCGTTTAGCCGCTTCAATTTCGGCTACATGACGTTGACCATAATCAAAACTTAACGCATATACGCTAAAACCTCGTGTCTGTGCGTAACTTATACACGTTGAGGAATCAAGACCACCTGAGAGTAAGACAATTGCTTTCATAATAGTTGATGGATTTTTTCTTGTTGTAATTTCAAACGATTAAGGTTAGAGATTTGTTCTTCTAGCAACTGTTTTTCTTTTTCGATTAGGTCCTTAGGAGCATTTTCTAAGAATCGAGCATTATTTAATTTGGCTTTAAGCTTCTCATGTAATGTTTCTGTTTTAGTAATGGTTTTACTAATGCGTTGGTATTCAACCTCGGCATCAATTAAACCCTTAAGTGGAACATCGATATTAAGTGGCCCAATCGTTGCACGTGCACATACGCTATCTGGCTGGTTAACCCATTCAATAGACTCTATTTGACACATTTTGGTTATCCATTCTTTAGAGTCATTAAGCCATTTTTTTTCTTGCTCACAAAGAGGGGATAGTTGTAGTTTAATCGGTTTTGAGGGGGGTAAGTTACACTCTGATCGTAATGTTCTGATTTGAGTAATGCATTCTTTACACCATTTCATCCCTTCTAAATTGATGGGATTTTTTATCTCAATGATTGAGGGGTAATCTAAAAGAGCAACGGTTGTAGAACTAAGTTTCAGCGGTTTTGCAACAATTTGCCATAATGATTCGGTAATATACGGCATAATAGGGTGTAGTGTACGAAGTAGCTGCTCGAGAATGAAGTGGGCCACTGTGAAGCTTGGGCTTTTAGGGTCATTTTGTATGTTGATTTTGACAAACTCTATATACCAATCACAAAATTGATGCCAAGTGAATTCATAAAGACATTTCGCTAATAGATCAAATCTAAAGTCATGAATGTGTTTTTCAACCTCAGAAAGCATTTGGTTGAATTGATCGATAATCCAAAAGTCAGCAGGGTTATGAAGACACTCATCAATGGTTTTATAAGATTTTATATCTCCGGATAACATAGTAAGAAATCGTGTAGCGTTCCATAATTTATTACAGAAGAATTTATATCCACGTAATTTTTCCAGACTAAATCGAATGTCTCTTCCAGGATTTGCACTAGATGCGTAACACATTCTCAAAGCGTCAGTACCATTTGCTTCAATGCCATCAGGATAGCTTTGTTGAGTTTGTTTTTTTACTTTCTCAGCAATTTTTGGCTGCATCATTCCTTGAGTTCTTTTCTTGATTAATTTATCCAGTTGAATCCCTTGAATTAAATCGAGTGGATCAATAATATTACCTTTTGATTTGGACATTTTTTGACCTTTTTCATCTCGAAATAGACCATGTAGGAAGACCTTAGAGAAGGGTATTTCACCGGTAAGATAAAGAGACATCATAATCATTCGTGCCACCCAAAAGAATAGAATATCGTACCCGGTGATGAGAAGATCCGTGGGGAAAAAATCAGATAATCGTGCTGTTTTTTGAGGCCATCCAAGCGCAGAGAAAGGATATATCGATGAAGAGAACCACGTGTCTAAAACGTCATCGTCTTGTTTTAAGGGAAGGGTTTCATCTAATGTATAATGCTTACGGACATCTACTTCATTCTCACCTACATACACATTACCTTCCTCGTCATACCAAGCAGGTATCCGATGTCCCCACCATATTTGTCGACTAATGCACCAATCTTGTATGTTCTCTAGAAAATGAAAATAGGTTTTACTATGGTTCTCTGGTATTAATTCAATTTTTTTCTCTATGACACACTTAATCGCAGGATCTGCAAGGGGTTTCATCTTAACAAACCATTGGTCAGTCAGTAGTGGCTCAATCTTTGTACCAGATCGCTCACCATAGGGGACCATGTGGGTATGTTTTTCAACTTTTACAAGTAATCCAAGTGCTTCAAGATCAGTAATGATCTTTTTTCGAGCTTCAACGACCGTTAAACCTTGGTATTTTTCTGGGACGTTTTCATTTAAATGTCCAGTTGGAGATAAAATATTGATCATGTCCAATGCATGGCGTTGTCCCACTTCGTAATCGTTAAAATCATGGGCAGGTGTGATTTTTAGGCAACCTGTTCCAAATGATTGGTCAACGTAGTCATCTTTAATGATTGGAATAATGCGATCAGTTAAAGGTAATTGGAGTAGAGGTAATTCATTTTTGAAACGTTCATCGTCTGGGTGAACTGCTACAGCAACATCACCAAGTAAAGTTTCAGGACGTGTTGTCGCTATGGTTACCTGTCCTGATTTGTCATTAAATGGATATATTATGTGATACAAGGATCCATTCTCTTCTCGATTTTCAACCTCTAGGTCAGATAATGCTGTTTGAAGTGTTGTGTCCCAATTAGCAAGACGCTTTCCCCTGTAAATGAGTTGATCTCTGTATAACTTTATAAATGATTGTCTTACGGCATGGGAGTGATCTGGATCCATTGTAAACATCGCAGTTGACCAATCAACACTAGCACCCATTGCTTTGATTTGATCATGAATTTTTACATCTTTAACCCATTCGTTAACTTGATCAAGAAAGCGTTCTCTACCGATTTTTTTTGGATCGATGCCTTTTCGTTCACATTCTCTAGAAACAACAATTTGAGTTGCGATACCAGCATGATCTGTTCCCATTTGCCACAACACGTTTTGTTTTTTCATTCGTTGGTATCTGACATAAATATCAGACACTGTGATTAAAAATCCATGTCCCATATGTAAGTTACCAGTGACATTGGGGGGAGGGAACATGATTGAGAACTTTTTATTTTGATTGCTTGGTTGGCCGATTTTTAATTCTTCCCAAATTGCTTGCCATTTTTTTTCGAGATCTCCAGGGTTGAACTGTTTATCCATAATTTACCTTTTGATTACTTCGGGGTTAAAATGATGATCTTTATAAAACTTGTAGCGTTCTCGTCCTTGGAATTTAAAAAAAGGATCATTCGGTATGCATTCAATGATTTGGTCTTCTTCAGAGCTAGCTTTTAAACACTCCCAACTTGCATTAAGTAATTGCAATGGCTGTTTCGATTTTAAAGAATCTTTGGCATTCGGGGTTTGATTGACCCAGCATATATTTTTTTCCATAAAATGTGGTATGAATCCTTGACTAGGATAGGACCATAATGCGTCATCAAACAATTCACATGTACAATGGTCTTGACACACAACCTTCAGACCAAACCCTTTTTCAAAGTAATCAATAATAACTTTTAAAAAAAATGAAATTGGTGTCATTGTGTCTTGATCGTTTTGTATGTGAAAGAAAACCTTATATGACATTTTTTTGATTATAGCGTGTTCTATTTTCATTTGGTAGTATATATTTTAGATCATGGTCAGTTATCAGCGTTACATAGTTCAAAACATATTGAAAAAGGTTTTTCAGCTTATTTCAGTGTTTGCAATCATTTTTTCAGTAATGCAAATTTCTGAATTAAATAACGAATTAGAAGGTGTCTCAACACGTTTTTTATGGATGTGTATGCTGTATTCGCTTCCATCGGTCTTAGTTACTGTGTTAACTTTCATGTTTCCACTAGGTGCTTTTTGGGCAACATCAAAATACGTTGAAAATGGTGAAGTAAACTCAATCTCAATCCTCGGAGTGCCTGATCGTACACTGATTGGTTGGGTGATGCAATGTGGGATATTAGGTGCTTTGTTAATTTGGCTAGCAGTTAGTGTGGTAGAGCCACTTGCTGTAGCAAATAGGTCTCTAATGATTGAGAATTATACAAAAAGACATATATTCTCAATGATTCAACCAGATACATTTCAATCACAAGGCAGACTCATGATCTATGCCGATGATGTCGATACAAGTACACATACATTGAAGAACTTTTTTGCAGCGCAATTGGATAAAAATAATGACTGGACAGTGGTCAGTTCAAAAAAATTGAAGGAAACTAAAAGTGGCTCAGCGGAGCTTGAAGATGGTCAAGCAACTCGTTTTTCATTGTTGGAAAATAAAAAAAAGTCCATCAGTTTCTCAAATGCTTCAGTATTTCCATACAAACTTCTAAATATTGATATATCAATCAATAATATTAAAGTGAAAAGTTTTACAAGATTATGGGAAAGACGCCAACGTCCTGAAGAGCTATCGAGGCTTTGTTGGATGATAGGCCTTCCTATTATTTGTATGATAATGATGCTTATGGTGTCATTTACGATGTTTAGTCAGTCACGATCCCGTTATTCATACTCGATGATAAGTTTTATAGGTGTTTTTAGCCTATCCATATTATCGATAATCTTCATACAACGTCAAACAGGTAGAGGGTATATTCACTCTATTGAATACGCATTAATTTTGCCCAATATGTTTTTATTGTCGCTGGTTTTTTGTTATAGATATTTACAAAGGTTTTTTCGATGAAACGAATCAATCATCGTATTCGATTATTAAGTTATTCTAATATTATTGCTATAACAGGTATGTTATCAGCTCTCAATTTATTCATATATATTACGTTGCAACCAAATCAACTTGGATTAACAACAAACAGTTTAATGTATGCCATCATGATTACCCCACGTAATTTGTATCGTTTGCTTATCGTTATTGTCATTGCTTCTGGCGTTATGACTTTGTATCAACTAATCACCAAAAAGGAATGGATTGTAATCCAATCTTTTGGTGTAAATGCATGGGGTATTTTAAGAAATGTTTTTTTAGTACATCTTATGTTTGTCACAATCATGGCCTATATTGGTGAGACAATCGCAATTGATGCTGAATTATACGCCAAGAGAATACGTACTCACTCAGTGTCTCATGGGGCAGTAAACTTTAATATTAATAACTTATGGTTCAAAGAAAAGAACGATTATATTCATGTGCAATCAGTTACATCTCCCGAAGAACTAGAGGGGATTGATTTTTTCACTGTGGAAAATGATCGATTAGTAGCCTATAAAAAAGCAAAGTACGCTGTTTTTTTGAAAAATGGGGAATGGGAGCTTTACGATATTAAAGCAATGAATTTAGAAAAACATGAAAATATTACAACGTCTGATAAAGCGAATTGGCATTCGGGTTTACACCCTTCGGTACTCGTTGCTGCAGTTGCAGCTCCTACAAGGATGAGTCTATCAAAGTTATATCGCGCATTAATTCATAGTAAAGGATTCGGAATTTTAAACGATGATACATTCATGGTATTTGTTACACGAATTATGACACCACTTCTTGCGTTAAGTTCGCTTGCAGTGTCGTTACTGATTTTAGTCTCTCGAAAGATTTATTTGAATATATATCAGCGACTATTCATTGTGACAGTGCTAACCATTGGAGTTGTGATTGTACAACAACCTGCGTTTTTAGTCGATCAATGGATCAATTTATCACTGAATTTTTTGATTTTATTCTTAGGAGTTTATTCCATAATATACCTTAGAAAAAAAGAGGCATAATGTCTCTTATTTTTCAGCGTGTTTCCTCTATTAATTAAAGGTATGATTCAGTATACTGATAAACTTAATCCATAACTTGAGGTATTCGTGTTCAAATATTTAAAAAATTTCCATCATCATGCGTATTATCCGTGGCTCATTTGGTCTATCGGGGCAATATTTTTCTTTTTAATGTATATTGCAAGGGTATCTCCTAGTATCATCCAAGAATCAATTATGAGTGATTTTGGGGTTGGTGCTACTATCTTTGGACAGATGGCAGGTTACTTGTATGTCACTTATTTATTTATGCAAATACCTGTGGGTGCATTGGTTGATCGATTCGGTGCGCAGCGATTAATAATACTCAATACGTTTATTTTTGGTCTTGCTTGTATGTTATTTTCTTTTGCAAAAGGCATTCTTTGGATAATGATTGGTCGTTTGTTAATGGGGCTTGCTGGCAGCTTTGCGTTTATTGGTGCTTTTAAAATTGCTCTAGTCTGGTTTCCTCCAAGCATGCTCGGTCTTTTAGCCGGTCTTACTCAATGCTCTGGGATGCTTGGTGCCGCTGTAGGAG
>NZIM01000043.1 GCA_002691585.1 Legionellales bacterium | reverse complement strand
TTCCAATGTGGCCTCTTCATACATGGCTACCGGATGCACATACTGAAGCACCAGCAGGCGGATCTGTCATTCTTGCCGCTTTAATGCTTAAAGTTGGTGCATATGGTTACTTTAGATTCTGTTTACCTGTTACTCCAGATGCATGTAGTGAGTATGCCTATATTCTGATTGGATTATCTTTAATTGCAATTGTAATCATTGGACTAGTTGCTTTAGCACAAACAGATATGAAACGTTTAATTGCTTATTCCTCTGTCGCCCATATGGGATTTGTTTCACTTGGTTGCTTTGTAATATTCCCTATTTTCAAACAAACTGGACATTTACCTGCGACACAACTCGCCGTAACTGGTGCATTGGTTCAAATGATTACACACGCTTTCGGATCTGGTGCAATGTTTTTAGCTTTTGGAATGCTTTACGACCAATTACATAGTCGTTTAATCGTTGATATGGGTGGTATTGCTCAAAAGATGCCGATTTTTACAGCATTTTTCATGATCTTTGTTTTCACAAATATTGGAGTACCTGGTACAGCGGGCTTTGTTGGAGAATTTATGGTGCTCATCAGTACCATGGAAGCAAATTTCTGGGTTACATTATTAGCAGGACTAACATTAGTCCTATCTGCATCTTACTCTTTATTTATGTTTAAACGGGTTTTTTATGGACCAATTACAATCAATCATATTGAAAAATTAACTGATATTACGACGTCGCAGCAAATAGCGTTATGGGTCATGACAGCCGGGATCTTTTTCATTGGGTTATATCCTCAAAGTATCACACACATGATGGATCCATCCGTAAACGCTTTAATTCAAGCATCACTTCAATCAAAGGTTTAGACACATTATGTTATTTTTATCTGAGTCCATTCTTACTTTTTTCATACTAACAACCTTTATGAGTGGACTATTAGTCAGGAAATCGCAACAAAGAACCTATTCTTTTAGCATGAGTATACTGATTGTTAGCTTAGTAGGATTACAATTGGCTTTACTCCCTATATCTCACATGGAGACAACTGGCTGGATAGTCGATTCGATGAGCCAATATTTTAAATTATTCTCGTGTATTCTATCGATATACATTTTGATATGTACAAAAAATTATATTAAAAAAAGTAAAATCAAATCTTTCGAATTTTACATTCTCTTTTTAACAACGTTATTAGGAGTATTTGTAGTCTGTTCTTCGAATGATTTTATGGTACTCTTTGTTGGTCTTGAACTCATCGCTTTACCCCTTTATGCCATGCTAGCGCTATTTAACTCTAGAAAATCATATGAAGCTAGTCTTAAGTATTTTATATTAGGCGCAATCGCATCTGGATTATTCCTTTTTGGCATATCACTCGTATATGGTATCACAGGAGATGTTACGTTTTTCATTCCAAGAAATACCATCAGTCTATCTGAAAAACTTCAAGCAATTGCAGTTTTAATGGTCTTAATTGGATTGATAATGAAAATTGGAATGGCTCCATTTCATTATTGGGTACCTGATGTATATGAAGGGGCACCTTTGCCAGTGTTAATGGTTATAGCAACACTTCCAAAATACGCGTATTTAGCCGCCGTGCTAAGGTTATCCGTCAGCAATACGTTGTCCATCAGCATTATACCTCAGATGATCATCGTGCTCTCGGTAGTTTCAATCTTTATTGGTAACCTTGGTGCACTTACTCAAACCAGTCTCAAAAGATTACTAGGATTTTCTTCTATAGCGCATATGGGTTTTATGTTACTTGCCTTATACCCATCAACGCAAAACTTTGTTCCAATTTTTTATCTGATTGTGTATTCGATCACGACACTCATTGCTTTAACGGCGACCATCTTTTTATGTGAAAATAATGAAATAGATGAAATAGATTCTTATCAAGGACTATATCTGAAACGTCCTCTACACGCCTTTATTTATATGACTGCATTCTTTTCGATGGCAGGAGTCCCACCACTTGCAGGGTTTATGGCAAAACTAAATGTTTTCTATATGTTATTTTATCAGGCTGAATACCAGACATGGATTTATACTGCAGCAGTGATTGCCATTTTATTCGCTGTCATTGGAACTGCTTACTATATTCGCTTTATACGTGTATTGTATTTTGAAAAGAAAATGCAAACACGTTTCAAAACACCTACCTATGGTCAAAATCTACTGATTGGTGTGCCAACCTCTTTATTATTGATACTTGGAGTCGCACCTGGTTTGTTGATTGAGATCTGTCAAAATGCCACGCCAATGATTAAATAGTAAATTTTTTGCATATTTTTCAATAACATAATATTTCCTTAAGGTTAGTTCGCTACAATGTCTTTAGAGCAGTGGTTTTCATATCAACTCCTATACCTCCCTCAAAAGCCATTGCTCTATTTTTTCCACCAAAAATTAGATATAATACCTTTTATTTTGAGTAGGTGTTATGGGAAGTATTTTTTTTGCACACTCCGGAGGCGTTACCACCACGATTAATGCAACGCTCAGCGGCATTATTGACGGTTATCATAAACATCAATCGTCGTTTTCTAATTTATTGGTCGGGGAAAATGGTATCATAGGAGCAATCAAAGAATCACTCATTGATATTAAACAATACACACCAGAAGAATTACAATCGATCTACTCCCAACCTGGCGCTGCATTTGGCTCGTGCCGTTTCAAGCTAAAAGACCCAAACACTCAAAGTGCACAATTTGAAAGAATCTTAGATGTTTTTAAAGCACATAACATAAAGTACTTCATTTATAATGGAGGTAATGACTCTCAAGACACTACACTTAAACTCTCAACGTACTTCAAAAAAAATCATCTAGACATACATTGCATGGGTATACCAAAAACCATAGATAATGATCTTTATGGTACTGACAATTGTCCAGGTTTCGGATCAGCAGCTAAATATTTGATTACCTCAATTATGGAAGCTGGCGTTGACTTAAGATCAATGTCTAATAGCTCTACCAAAGTTTTTATACTTGAAACAATGGGAAGGCACACAGGATGGCTAGCAGCATCTACAGGACTGGCAAAAGCACCTTTTGGACCCCATGTTATTCTTATGCCTGAAAGAAAATTTAATAGGTCTGCATTTTTAAAGAAAGTAGATCAATCCGTTCATCGGAATGGGTATTGCATTATAAGTGTTGCTGAAGGTGTCAAACTCCATGAGGATCAATTGCACTCCAATAGAGGCGTGGATGCATTTGGCCATCAACAACTCGGTGGCATTGCTCCACATATTGCTAGTTTAATCAAAGATGAACTAGACCATAAAACCCATTACGCAGTGGCGGATTATTTGCAGCGTTCTGCACGCCATCTTGCCTCAGGAACAGACTTAGAACAAGCAAAAGCTCTGGGAAAATTTGCAATCGAATCATGCCTTAAAAAGTCGTTCAATGAAAAAATGTTGGCGATTAAACGAGTCTCTGATAATCCTTACCAATGGGATATTACAAGCACTCCCTTATCAACAGTTGCTAATGAGGAAAAGGTGATACCTGATGAATTTATTTCTGAATGTGGCATGCACATTACCGACGCATGTAGACAGTACCTCAAACCGCTAATACAAGGAGAACAATGGCTCGATTATTCTGATGGGTGCCCAAACTATAGTGCTTTAGAAAAAAAATTCGTTGAGGAAAAGTGTGCGCCCTATGTATACTAAACAAATTCTAAAAAAACTCTCAATTAAAGACTGGTTACCTATTGCTCAGATGGGCTTTTTGATCACGAATCTCTTTATGACTCAAAGCCTTTGGATGAATGTATTCATAGCACTATTTGTATTTTGGTTAAGTTCAACCTATCCGATCAGTCGATTACAAAATAAATACTTACATATTGGAAGCATATTATTCACAAATTACGCACTGTATCAAGGGTACGGTTGGTTGAGTTTAGCAAGCATTTGTCTATCAAATAATATTCATCCATCCCAGCGATTAGAACTATGGATGCCGCTATCCATTATCATACTGTTGCAATTCCAAATTGTTTTTTTTGTTGTAACAACAGTGTTAGCATTTGCAATGAATGAATTAAAAGAACCTTTTCCCAAGTACCAATATCATTTAAAATTTAATTCAAAGATGAACACCCTACTACTACATATGGGATACAGTTTAGGAGTACTCTCATTAATGATTGGTATCTACATCAGTTCATTACCATTTTTGCAACCTCAAAAACTTCTATTTGCTTTCCTTCCAATCATCTCAACTATTTTTGTTGTGATGAGCAGGCAACATTTTAATGAACATTTAAAGACAGGCTATATTTTTTGGTTATGGTTATTCACAGCTTTATTTGCGAGTATCAATGGCTTTTTCTTTCCAATTTTGGAACTACATTACCCTGTACTTAACAAAACAGACTTTTTATTCTTAATCTCGCACTTAATTTTACAACTCATGTTATTTGCTTGTTTAATTCAAATCTTTAATATTCAGTATGACTCGTTTAAAACGATCACGCCAAAAAAGTATTTAATCACCTACAACCAAATTATCGTTGCATATGCGCTTTTATCCTTTGTGCTTGGAATTTCAATCTGCCTTACAAGTCAAGATATTCTCTCCATTCATCATACCGCATTAGTACTTAGCGTACTTGGTGCACTATACACACTCTATTTTCATAGCTTTTATGTCATCAAGGTATTATTCAACCAATTTTTTCATATATTCTTTCGAGTAAAAATCCATGGGTTTCAACAATTTAATACCATTAAAAAACCCATCATTGTAATTTCGAATCACCTTTCGTACCTTGACGTACCACTCATTGGTTCCATTCTTCCCATTCGATTCATTTTTCCAGTCAATCCCGAAGTTGCACATTTACCTATTGTTCGAATCGGAAAACGATTCACACAAATCTTTCCTCTGAAACCCAATCAACCCCAGCTTTTAAGGCCTTTCATTGAGATGATAAAAAACATGTCCAACGGGATGATATTTCCAGAGGGGCAACGAAGTGCAACAGGAAATCTTTTAAAAATCTATAAGGGAACGGCGTTGTGCGCACAACGAACCAATGCTTCATTACTTCCAGTCATTTTAGATGGACTGCAATACCATACCACCACACGTAAAGAATTGGCATTACCGAAAAGAGTCTTTCCAAAAATTAATGTAACAATTGGTGCACCTTTTAAAATTGAAAATACCAAAGAGGGAGATTTTGAAATATTTCAACAATTATTCAATTTACAATTACAAATGCCGCGCCCCACTCACTTTTCAGATGCGCTTATTCAAGCACACAATAAATATTGGAAGAATAAACCCATTCTATTTTATAAAGGGGAAGTCTTCTCATATAAAACTATTCTCTCAAATCTAAAAAACATTCATCTTGAGCACAATGAATTTCTTCATTTAGATAAAGAAAATTCCACTCATCCATTACTGGTTTGGAAAGCACTCACATCGAATGTACCCGTAGTTATTGGGCCAATTGATAGCTATCAACCTAAAAAATGTGCTCTAAGTGTATATCATGACCATCAATGGCATCACTACACTATGAAACAACTTTTAGACGTCACTCACATCTGGGGAATAATCAGTGAAATCACGCCTTCGGACATCGTATTTTATCAAGAAGATTCTTCATCACCTGTTGGGTTTTGTATTGGTTACATTGCTCCAATGTTACTAAACCATAAACACGTTATTGGAAGTGAAAAAGGTCAATTAATTTCTGAAGAAATTTATGAGCAACGTGCAACCATTTTAATTGCCAATAATACAGTAATTGAGAAATTAATGAATTTTTCAAATACGTATAATCTTTCAACCATAAATCGAGTCTACGGAATAGATGCAAGAAATTTAAAGACTGCGTGGCAAGAACAATTCATTAAACCACTATTCAATGTAGAAAATGACTTTACGCATATTATGGATCAGATTGAAACACCCAGAATGGAGAATGGATGTTCTATTTGTAAACTAATCGATAAAACGAGTACAGAAGTTTGACATATTGACTAATGTAGGGGTATCATAAGACGTAATAATGGGAGACGTGACTTATGATAAGTGATAGACCTAACAGACCAGGATCTTTATTTGATCTTCCTAACTTAGAACGTACGGCTTCACTTCAAAGTACAAAAAGAGAAAACCATATTAAGGAACAAAAATACAAACAAATCCAAAATTTTATTTGCAAAAAAGGTACCCAAGATCCTGATTGGGCAAGAACTTTTCTACTACTTATTTTGTTATCAAGAACAAATGAAAAAGGATTAAAGTCATACTTTGAAATCATTGAGACCGTTAAAAACAGCATTCATAAAGGAACTTTTTTTAATAAATTACATAAAAAATCAACAAGCTTTGGTCAATTAGTGATACCATCATCCAATTTAGGTGCAGGGATATTGTGGATTGACCACGCGTTATCATTAATATCCTTTGTAGATGCTATTCAGCGCTGGGCCGAGCAAAAGTCCCAAGAAAATTTCAACGTAGAAATTACTTTTTTAATTCCACTTACATCTCTATTGTTATTTTCTACACTATTATTTACTTGCAGCAGCCTTTCACTGACCATAATGACAATCATCACATTGGTATACGCATTAACTCTTTTACAGATCAGTAAGTCCATCTATGAAACAGGAATCAAAGAATCACCCGATATTGCAGAACTAAAAAAATGCTTTATCAACAAGGTAAATGAAAATCAAATCATTAAAGATCTAGTAGGTCATAACGGCGTTCGTGACATTATCGCTGCAAATATTAAAAAACTTGATGCTGATATACCTTATGAAGATATGATCCATGATATTGATGAATTTACAGATCCAGTCACCTTTCTTCAAAAATTAGATGAAAGTAAACAAAAGCTTAAAGATATTTTAAGTGCAACTAGTAGTAGTGGCAGGCCCTCACCTGTTCGTGGATTACCATCACCATCAGCGAACCAAAGAAAAAGAGCACGATATAATGATTATAATTCTGTAGCCAATCAAGAAGCTACTCTCCCTGAAACTCCTCATAGAATGACCCCTTTGTCAGAAATTCTAGAAACAATCAACCAAACAGATCCAGTAGATAAAGAAACTAAAGCTGATAAAGAAGATAAAGATACTATTTCGAGCACGCTGACATCAAATGATCCAAGCGATAGTCTTTCCTCATCAGAAAGCATCTTTTCTAGTGATAAAAAAAGTGCCTTTAAGCGTCCACCTAAATTAACCTCACGAAGTCCTAAATTAACCCCCTCTGGTTAATTCTAAGAATTCTTTTCTCGCTTTTATATCTTTTGAAAATAAGCCTATGTAATGGGATGTAGTCGTACTACTGTCAATGTTCATAACACCCCTTGAAGTCATACATTGGTGCACTGCATTGATCATTACAGCCACCCCTTTAGGCGCCAAATTTGTCTGGATCGTCTCCGCAATCTCAAGGGTTAGCCTTTCCTGAGTTTGTAGTCTTCTGGCAAATATATTCACAACTCGTGCTAATTTACTTAATCCCACAATTTGATCATTCGGGATATACGCAACATGTGCTACACCAATAATGGGAACCATATGATGCTCACAATGACTAAAGACATTGATATCTTTGACTATGACAATTTCATTATAATCCTTCTCAAACTTAAACGTCTTTTTTAATGGCTCTGCAGGATCCTGCTGATATCCACAAAAGAACTCCTGGTACGAACGAATGACTCGGGATGGCGTATCTTGTAACCCCTCTCTACTTGGATCCTCTCCAATGTATTTAAGAAGTTCAAATATTGCATCTTCTGCACCCTTTTTATCTATAACTTTACTCATAAAAACCATTATACTGATTCATTCAGAATTTAAAATAAATTTCCTTGAAAATATGCAAGTTGTGTTGAATAATAATGACATGTCGTATGTAAAAGTAAGGATAAGTGGTATTTCTTTTGTAAGTTTAATGAAACTTGGAATAGCTGCTTCTTTTTGCTGGTCTGCAATGAGTGCTGTGTTAATGATATGGCTCAATACCAAACAAGAAATCATTGATATCTTTTCAACTTTCCCTGCTTACAAGCATCGAATGGAACTTTTAGATCCCGGCTCTTTCCACATACAACTACTCATTCAATTATTTGTGAGCACATGTGCGTTAAGTTTAATGTTCATAATAATGCTGTGGATAGGTTCAAAAATTTTCTTTCTTTTTCAGCCATTGACTATAGCTTTAAAGAAACCTGAACAGGTGCATGATCTGATGGGCGGTCCAAACGCCTAGTTTCTTCATCTACAGTGATTTCCTCAACCCTATCTATCATGTCATTCGACACAAGAAAGTGATCAATTCTAAGTCCGTGCTTGCGTCGATAGGCAAAGCCTCTATAGTCCCACCATGTAAAGCCAGGTTGGTCTTTGTGTATTGTTCGAAACACATCCGATAATCCAATGTCTTTTATCTTTTGCCAATATGCACGTTCTTCGTCAGAGACTAATACGCAATTATTCCATTTTAATGGGTCGTAAACATCTTGATCTGTCGGTGCGATATTAAAATCACCACATATTAGCATCTTAGACGTATCATACGAGCTAATTTGATCACAAAACGCCTCAAGCCACCCCAATTTATATGTATACTTGTCACCTCCAATTGCATCACCACCGTTTGGTACGTACACATTGATTAATGTCCATCCATTGGACTCGATAGCAATAAATCGTTTTTGTTCCTCAAATCCTGGAAGGTTTCGACAAATAACATCACAGGAGTTTTTACACACCCATGCCACACCGTTATACGAAGGTTGACCTGAAATATGACACGTATAACCTGGAAACTGGTCATAAGGGAATAAATCATCCGTCACTTTTGTCTCTTGCAACGCTAAAAAATCAGGTTGATGGGTCTTCAAAACATGTTCTACAGAATCAACTCTAGCCCTTACAGAGTTGACATTCCAACTAATGACTTTCAGCATGCTCTAGACACTGTTGCGCTCTTTCTTTAAGCACTGCGATTGGTAACGCATGAATTAAAAGAGTGAGATCTGGTCCATCGGGTGTGCCAATCATCGCCACACGTAATGGTGCAAATAATGCCTTACCCTTCACTTTCACTTTATCTTTTATTTGTTTGACTAGTTGCTGATATTTTTCGTCATCCAAATAATTGTCGCTTGGTAACTCCTCTAACCATAACCGAATGACGTCTGATGCGTGCTCCAAGGATAATACGTCTTGACTTTCTTTCTCAATATGAAAGTGGCTTACATCGAACCATTTCTTAATAAAATCTACTCCATCATTGATGGTGTAAAATTCGCTCAACACAGCCGGCATGACTCGTTTATACCAATCTGGATCATTTGGAAAATGAAGTGATTTATCTTCTGATAGTAATGGCTCAC
Source organism: Legionellales bacterium (assembly GCA_002691585.1). GTDB lineage: Bacteria > Pseudomonadota > Gammaproteobacteria > Comchoanobacterales > Comchoanobacteraceae. Next base: position 2,996 of record NZIM01000043.1, on the reverse strand, counting down.
ATAACTGCCATAATGTTTTTTCATCCATGTGACGAACATGCTGCCCATTCAACCATCGTAACTTAGCGATATCAAAAACTGCTGCCGACGCATGCACTCGATCAATGGAAAAGGTTTCAATCATATCACTCAATGTAAGAATTTCTTCACCTCGTGGATGAGACCAGCCTAATAATGCCAAGTAATTTAAAATTGCTTCAGGTACATACCCTGCTTTTTTAAGATCTGCACAACTTGCAGCATCATGTCGTTTAGATAATTTCTTTTTCGCTTCATCTAAAATAATAGATAAATGACCAAAAATAGGAGGCTCCCAACCTAACGCTTCATAAAGCATCAATTGTCGTAACGTATTAGGTAAGTGCTCCTCTCCTCTGAAAACATGTGATATCTCCATGGCATGATCATCGATGACACAACAAAAATTATAAACAGGCATCCCATCAGAGCGCATAATGACAAAGTCACCAACCATATGACTCGGTAAAGTGATTTCACTTCTTACCGCATCTTCAAAAGTATATTGCTCTTTACCATCAGGCACTTTAAAACGTATTGTTGCTAATTCACCATTTGCAATTCTTTTTTTCGCTTCATCAAGACTTAACTCTCGGTGTGGACTGATAACTTGATACGGAGTATTATTTTTCTCAGCGTCTAAACGTTGGGCCTCCATCTGTTCATCCGTTAAAAAGCAATAATAAGCCTTCCCCTCATCCACAAGTTTCATGGCAATTTTTTTATAATCATCAAGGCGCTTTGATTGCTGATAGGGTGCATTTGGACCACCAACATCTGGTCCTTCATCCCATTGAAGACCTAGCCATTTTAAATCTTCCAATTGCTCAAGCTGAGCAGACTCTGTGCTCCTTGCAACATCGGTATCTTCAACCCTTAAAATAAATTGACCACAATGATGTTTGGCAAATAAATAATTATACAATGCTGTTCTAACACCACCTACATGCATTGAGCCTGTTGGGCTTGGTGCAAATCTAACTCTTACCGGTTTTGTTGACATAAGACTCCCATATTTCTTGTTTCAATATAATATAACACTAATTATAGAATTTATTCTATAATAATGTAGACCAAGGAAGGACAATGATATGTTTTATATTATTTTGATGTTTATGACATCACTAAGCGCTGCGGAAACCATCATATGCGATCAGATCATCGAATCATTTGCTCATCAAGATACTCAAGAGCAAACAATGGCAAGTTGCTCAACGTGTTTTAATCCAGAAACTCAACAACGAGCGACTCTTCTGGGCCATGAAAACATTCAACTCGATTATATATGGCACGGTGGAGGATATAGTTACTCCGGACAAATGCTTCAAGCTGACCAAATAAATCGTACACCCTGTTTCACATTATCTAACTCTGGACGTATGACACATTCAGACGTATTGTATGCCTCACTCGAATTTTGGCACGAAATTAATCCACATACTATTTTATAGGTGCATTGAATGTTTCATTTCATGAAAAAAGTATTTTTTATATTATTATTAACAACCGCCATTCACGCGGAAAACTCATGGCTGAAAGGTCTTTCTGTTTATCCAGGTTTCTTAGATAGATCTGGCCATGCGTTTGTATTAGGTGCGAATTACGTTTTTCGCCCAGACAATCTATTTTCACCTAAACTAAGTGCCTTTATTAGTGATAATAATATGTTTTACCTTAGTATTGGTCCTCGCTTAAAATATAAACGATTCTATATCTCCGTTGGTCCAGGTTACTATCATGAAGGGTCTGGAGTGGATCTTGGCTACGACCTCGAATTCAAAGAAGAAATTGGTTACGAAATAGTCAAAAACATTCACATCGGTATGTTTCATCTATCAAATGCTGGCCTTAGCAGCTATAACCCAGGTGTAAATGCACTTTTTATATCGTTTTCAGGCTTCTAACTCATATTAGATTATATGAGAGCATCTAAATCGTAGATCACTTTTTTGCTATAATATTATTATAGTTTTAAGAAAAGTTATCTATGGCAAAAAAAATACAAAATGACTCAAGCCAACTTCTATCACGCCTTTATTTATTACAAATTAATCGGTTGCGTGCCATGCTTCAACAATCCCCACTGGAGAATGTAGAAGCACTCAAACATTTACTGACACAGTGTGATCCTTCTACAGAAGAAGAGCAATCTGTTCTTGCTTTGAGTGAGGGAGAACAAGCCGTTGCAAAAGAAGTCATTCAGTCCTACTGGAGTATAATTTCTGACAAGGCCTCAGAGAAAAACCCCCAACGTCGTGGCTTAATAAAAGGATCGAGCAGACAAAACAATATTCGCCAAGAGATCGTTAAAATGCTTGAGAGAAGCGCCCAAGTGGTTAAGACAGAAAATGAGACCATCTCAAGAGAACCTTTATCTTATCAAGACGACACATATTCAACAAAAAATGAGGGTGATCTTTATGTTTCTGGATTAAATAAAGAACAACGAACGGAGCAACTTGGCAACACAACTTTAAGAAAGTACAATTATGGCGATGACATGGCCATAACTGTGACCTCAAGCCAACTGGGCCCTGCTACATATAGTGAAGATAAAGATAGGGATATTGAGCAGATTAAACAAGTGACAAAGCTTATTGATCACGGCATAGACAATTCAAACGGTTTATTAACAAGACCAGAAAATTCAAAAAAATATTTCACCTTTAGATTACAAGGTAGCGTTGGTAGAGCAATGCTTGATAGTGAGCACTCTACTTTTCAAGCAAAAAAACGTGCTGTTGATACTCACAATCAGAGTGCAACAAATGAGGACGAGAAAATCACCAGTATTAATTGGTCTCTAAATGTGAATAAATGGACAGCTGAGCGTATATTCACTGGCGGGCATGATGTGGACATAGGAAATGAAATTGTAACGATCTATCAAGCCTCTATTGAGACTTTAAAACGCAACATTAAAGGTGTTGATTTCAACGATTCCATGGATATCACCCAACAACAGGTATCAAAGCTTT
>NZIM01000042.1 GCA_002691585.1 Legionellales bacterium | reverse complement strand
CATTTATTTCTTATTTTTTTTGATTGGATGTATTTAGTGTGTTTTCCTTATCAATTTCGTTACAAAACTCTTCCCACACATCAGGGTGCTCCCATACAGGACAACCCGTATCGCTATCATAATCATATGCCTTGTAATCGCCGGTCGATTCATGTCTTTTTTTCATAAATCCAAAAGGTGTCTCATCATCATGTTCTCTTTTTAAAGAAGAATTAGTTTGTTCTTCTAAAGCTAAATCTATCACACTATGTGGGCTTTTTTTATTATTTTTTTTAGGACTCATATTTTTAGATGAAAAATCAATGGCTTCTCTCAATGGTATAAACTCCTTTGAGAAGAATAAAATATCAGGGCTCTCATATCCTTCAATGGATCCAACATAGAATTTATCAAAATCATTCGAATGCAGAGGTTTAACTTGCTGAATTGGAACTATGATTGGTTGATCTGAAGTTGATCTAATTTTTTGAGGGAATGAGTGTGATGATTTCATATTAATTCTCGCTTTTTAACTCTTTTATTGTACTTTTAAAGTATTGCTATTTTAAATTCATTATGTATATGAATTTTCAATTAATTATTGGTTTTATTCGTGGTAAATGAAGGCTTAATTACTTCACCATAATTTATTTTAAAGATTTCGTCGTCAACGCAAATCTTACTTTCCTCAATTTCTTTTTGAAGTATGGAAAAAATAGAAGTTAGTTCGTTTAAACTAATGGTTACACGTGGATCTGTCTTTAAATCTTTTCTAGTTTGTTCTTTCATAAAAACCTTTTTAATAAATCGTACCGAATTTTTCAAGTAAAGTCAATATACATGTTAATTAGGGATCACATTTAAACATTTCTGTGTTTTCATTTTGAGTTTCAGAGTCTTGTAAGAACATACTATGATTCTTAGGAAACAATGGGGATACATCTTCACGATCCGTCCTGCCTGAACTAGAGCGGCTAACCACAGACTCCTCGTTTTTCTTAGGAGAATCTACCTTTGCAGAAGGCGTATTAGGCGCTGTAATGGCACTAAAGATCTGTTTTAATATACCAGGATCATTATCAATTTCTTTGATAACATATTGCTTTAGAATTTCAATAATAAAGACTTGTTTTTTAAGAACAGATTTGATTTTCTCATCAGATACTTCAGCACGTCGTTCAAGAGTTTTTTCATACACTTTCATGAACTTTTGGTATTCATTTAAGTTTTTCTTATCACTGTTAGAAAGCGAATCATCATTGGATAAATGTTCAGCAGAGTAAATATCCTTTAATTTATCTTGTAGAAAATCAATCAATGCATTCATCCAATCAATGGATGAGATACCAAAGTTCTGGTGTATGTCTTTTTGTGAAACAAACCATCCATACTTCTCAGTGATATCTAATGCCTCATATGGATATCCCAAATCTTCCTGAATCATGACGCCATGTTTATTTAATTCTCGTTTGTAGTTAGAGTTGTCAAACATATCATGAGGGTATTTTTTTCCTTTGTAATTATAATATTCCCTTGGAATCCGGTTGATAGGTTTTACGTTTCCAATTGATAATCCTGAATGACGCTCAATATTTGTAATACGAATATCATTTCTTTGAAGTGAAGAGATTGTTTTTTGTAGATTTTTTGTTTTTATTGGTGGAAAAGGAATCCATTCACTTACGTTTAGTTCCTCTGCAAAACCACTTTCTAATATTTCTTGTTTAATTTGATCTAATTCAGATGCAATTATAGTTTTGGCGTAGTTTAATACAACCGACTGATTTTCTCCTGATGGAATATTGCTATTTAAAAGTTTTTCTTTATGTGTCAAAAAGTGACGATTAACATTTGACGCACTTAAAATTTTGTCACCTTCAGATAAATTCGAATAATCATTGTGTGGACTAGAAACTAGAGAAAGACTACCAAGGGAATTATGGGAAGGGTTTTTTAGTACCACAGTACCTTTTCTTCTATCATATGATAAAGCACTTACATCAAGGTTCAATTCTACTTGTAAGATTTTTTCTACAATCACTTTGTCTCGATCAATTCCTGATGTTTCTAAAATCGAAAGCACTTTCTCTAGATTTGATCGTTTAATATCTTGTTCATATATTAACCAAGCTTTTGGCATTCCCATGTGAGAATTTTCAAACCATACATTATTTTCATTAAGTTCTTGTTCTTTGGCTGTCAATTCAAAATTAAATGATCGATCATTTGCTAATTTTAAAGGACTGTGATGAATTCCTTTTCCAACAGGAAAAGATTCCCCAAAAGTAAGTTGTTCATCGTTTTTTAGAGTAATACGGTTAGTATTTTCATTGTAAAAAAATACTTCAGTTAATATAGGCACTTGAATTTTGTACATGAGTCGATCGTACGCAATAGTCGCACTTTCGGGTGTAATCATCACGGGATCTTTTTCATCATTGATATCAATAAAGTGTCCCCAATCGTTTGAACCCTGCCATTGTGTGATTTCTTTACAATTCTTTCTAAAACTTCGAATTACTTCTAACTTAGAAGATTTATTATCATTATTATTCATTAATTATACTTCCCCTATAGTTCTATAGTATCAATTAAACCTTAAGGTTTTCTTAAAAGAAGTAAAATTAGCGTAAAAACATACACTTACTGAGTGTGCGTTATTGATCTAAGCTATTGATATTCTATCATTTATAAATGATTTGTATTAATCCTTACGTTTGAATCGCCATAATAAATCTTTTCCTTTCTTAATTCCTATCCTTGATGTTGTAATATATTCATTAATTGTATGGTTTTGTATAAAATAATGCGAATTTGACTGCACTAAAGATATGCCATTCATTGATTTATCAATAGACCATGCTTTACAAAACTTTCCAGGGCCATTGATGTAACCATTTTGACGGCATTGAACAGCTCGTATAAAGACGGCACCCGGTTGATTTTCTTGATGTGCAACAACATTAAAGCAAAAATGCATCCCATAGATTTGATAAATATAAATGGTTCCTACTGTGTCAAACATGATTTGACTTCGTGGTGTAGGGCCGTTGAAGGCGTGTGAAGCAGGGTCATTAGATCCACCATAAGCTTCAACTTCAATAATTTCACACCGATTGTCACCTATAATAAGAGTCGTGTTTAATAAATCTGGCGCTACAACTTCGCTTGGTCGCAAAAAAAATTCGTACTGAAGTTTACTCTTTAAATTCCTCACGCCATAAACACACTAATTTTGGCAAGGACGTGTCATTATTTCTTTTTGTTGAAATATTTTTTTGAATTAGAGGAGGCAGGTTTTTTTGATTTCGTCTTATACCATGGTTCTTTTCGCGATTTCGTGTTACTTTTTCGACTTAACTGTTTGGCCGAAGTATGGTCTTTTCCTTCAGAACTAATAAATCGCTCGATGGCATTCCATTTGAACTTGTCCTCTGCAGAAACTAGATTCCATGCGGAACCATCTTGATCGGCTCTTGCTGTTCGTCCAATACGGTGTATATAGTCTTCTGGGTGGTATGGTAAATCAAAGTTAATGACATGCTCAACATGAGGAATATCAAGTCCACGTGCAGCAACATCAGTTGCTATCAAGGTATTAAACTTCCCGCTATGAAATGCTTGTGTCACTCTTTTTCGCTTTCCTTGGTTAAGGTCACCATGAAGCGCTTCTGCACGGTGTCCTTTTTTTGATAGTGTGGTCGCAATTTGATCACATGAACGTTTAGTAGCAACAAATACTATTTTAGACTCAGGATGAGCTTGCATTAATTCATTTAAATGTTTAAATTTATCCTTTTGTTCAAGGTGAGTGGTGTGTTGCTTTATCTTTTTAGCGGGCGCATTCAGAGTACCAGCAGATATTTCTTTTGGGTTGTTCAGATATTTTTTTGCCATCAGTCGTAATTTATGTGGCAAAGTTGCAGAAAACAGTACGGTTTGTTTTTCTTTTGGCATAGTTTCAATTATAGGATTGATTTGCATTGCAAAACCCATGTCTAACATACGGTCTGTTTCATCTAATACTAAATAATCCGTTTTTGTGATACTTAATTTACCGCGTTCAATATGATCCATCACACGCCCAGGCGTGCCAATGATCACTCTTGGATTCGCTTTTAAATCTCTAAGTTGCTTATGAAAGGGCTCACCACCAATAAGTAGAACACTTTTAAATTGATTGCTGATTTTTTTAAATTCTTTAAGAATCTGGATGGCTAACTCTCGAGTAGGAGTGAGGATGAGTGCACTATGAATGTTTCGATTAATCAGTTGAGTCATCATTGGAAGACCAAATGCTAATGTTTTTCCTGTTCCTGTTGGTGCAGTTGCTAAAACATCATTGCCTTCGATGACAAGTGGTATTACTTTAGCTTGTATGGGAGTTGGTTGATTAAATTCAAGTTTGCTAAGCTGTGTCTTGAGGCCTGAGTCGATATTAAGATCTGAAAATGAGTTCACTGAAGTTCCACTATTAAAATTATTACCTTACATTATGGGCACATTGATACTATAAAAGCAAGGAAAATGTTTTTAATAGAGGGTGTGATCTAATCTATAATTACTTTTTTATATCATTGGAACTTAAGGTAGTGATTTATTTAGTACAAGTGCTAACAACATATTTGAATAATTTTCTATTCATTTTTATTGGTTTATTGGGAACAATTTCAATTATTTTAAGCTACGTCTACCTGTTTATAATTTCATGCTTAGGTAGTGTGTTTGGTACGGCATTTGAACAGGTATTGCAAAATGTAGATTATGTCATTTGTACACCAGCATACGTTGCACAATCTGCAATAGTACCGGTGAGTATTGGTAACCATAATTCAAATTACATTTTAAATGTTTCAGCTTCTAGTGAAAATAAAGGACTATTAATTACATTTGGTGGAAATAATATGCCTCTAAAGGGAGATAGGAGAAGTTTAGAAAAGCATTCAGCCAAGATCCATCGTTTTTATGTTGAAACATTTAATCAGCCTTTGGATCATTTGTTATTTGATATTAAACAAGCCAAAGACTATGCCACACTTATTAAAATGTATGATAAAACAATTTCTAAGGCAGTTGAAATGAAAAAATATAACCATATAATTTTTCATGGTCTATCCATGGGAGGTGCATTAGCCCTTTCAATGTCAGAAAAATATCATTCAAAATACCCTCATCAAAAAATGACGGTAAGTTTAGAAAATACCTTTAGTAGTTTATCTGATGTCATATTAGCGTATGATTTATTTGTTCCATATGTGTATTATGCAGTTTTTTGGCCAATGAATAATCAAGCCATCAACCAGAGACTAGAAAACTCACAAAACATCTTCATTTACGCTACAGGTGTTCACAATGACAATGTATTGAGAGGGAAAGTATTTTATAATAAGCATACAAAAACATTTAAAGGGAATCATAATGATTTTCGTTCTTTATTGTAGCGTGTTGTTTCATTGACAAAATTTACATTAAATGGTAACATCAGATTGATCTTTTGTAAGTAAATTATGTTTTTCTTCTTTAATATTATAATAAGATTTCTTCTGCTGATTGTATCGGTTGTGTGGTTCGTTTCCAAGGTTTTCCATGAAATTTTAAAATTTCTTTCAAATTGGCTACCAGAATTCATAATATATTGTTTGGATCTATTCGATACGTGTTTTTTGTCTATTCCTATATATACAGCTGAGATTTTTTTCGCGCCAGTAGTCCTTTGGAATTCAGATGAGGTCATTAAAGAACCTGCTGAAAATTTTGGATCCAGAAATACACTAGTGCTTGCAACTGGTGGAAATGCAATGAATGCCAACAATACTAAAGATAATCTTAGTTTCATGATCGATGATTTCTTGCAAAAACAAGGTATCATGAAAGAAACATGCGATGTTATGTATTTAGAGTTTGGAAAGGCTAGGGACTATGAAACACTGATTGATCAGCTCTTTAATAGTATTGAATCACAAATAAGCTCCCATGACACGATAGTGCTATATGGTTTCTCTATGGGGGGAGCAGTGAGTTTGTCATTAGCAAATAAAATCGCTCGACATAAGGATTTTAATCAGAATAAACAGATTAAAATTTTGCTTTATCATACCTTCTCCTCATTGTCAGGTATTATTGATTCTTGGGATTTATGGGGTGTGAAGCCATATATGGATACATTTTGGAATATGAATAATCATGATCTTGCAAAAGATTTAGATCAATATGCAAACGTTAAGATCCATGCTATAAGTTCAACAAGAGATGAGTTACTTGGATCTTCCATTTTTTCTTATAATTCGTCTCAATGTATAACGAAGGAACATTCTGAGTCTCATCTCAATATAAGTTGTAATGATATTTGATAGAATAAAACAAACTTTTTATCGATTCACACTTGAATGTTCAATATTAATCGCATTAGTGCTAGATTGTTTTTTTTATCCAATCAAACTTTTTTTTCGTACTTTAAAAAAATACTCTCTCTTTTTTCAGAATACAGAAGAAGAAGATTGTTTCTTTGATTGGGCTCATCAGCTGACAAAGAAATTAAAAAACATTTATCGCAATGTTTTTGAAGAGCCCAATGTTTTTGAATTTAGTCTGATTCAATTGTTTATGATGATTCCAAATATGTTTTTATTCTTTATTTCTATCATTGCATTTACGATGGTTTATTTAAAAGCATTTATTTCTACAATATTTTATCCTTTTAAACTCCTTCTCCCAATCCTTAATAACCTCTTTGAATCATTATATTTTATTCTTAGTTTTATCCCGTCCATTCCAGAAATGGTAATAGAACCTGAATCAATTGGACGTATGACTCCTAAATCTGAGGATTTCCAGTTTAGTCTTTCTCCTCTATTCAATTCAAAAGATAAAGATAGCTTGCCATTAATGTTTGCGTTTAGCTCGAGCCAAAAAGATGTTCGAAACCTAATTATGCGTTTTAAAGAGAGGGAACTACATTGTTACCATATTGATCTCATTCAATCATCGAGTATTCATGATCTTATTAGAGATTATACTGCGATCGTACAATCACATTTAGAAAATCACTCTGCTGACTCTAATGACATTTATTTTGCTGGAAACGGGTTATGTGGTGAGATTAGCATAGGGGTTTTGCAAGAGTTATTGAAACGAGATGATTTTAGAGACCGTTTTACAAAGATCCATGTATATTTTGAAGAACATTCAGTACCAATGCCGGATAAAGCATTGTCAGTTGGTATGTGGTCATTATATCCATTTTTGAGTGCTTGTTGGACTATTGATACGGTTGAATCATTAAAGCAACTCCAAAGGGATTATTTAGATGTAACGATTACCTTTGAAGATACATTAAAAATCAAAAGAAACAGCCCAATACAAGGTAGAGGGCTGTGCTCTAATTAAAAACTAATTAGAAAAAACCATTTACATGGATTTTATGACGAGTAGTGTAATTAATGGTGCAATACTAAAGAATACGGTGTACGCTTTGTATAGTGTGAGGAATTTGTGATAGCTCTCTTTTACATCTTTGTCACCGGTACCATATAGCATTTTGAGACCACTTTTAACTGCATTACTGAGTACTTTTATATGAGTTATAATGCCTAGCGCAATGAGTAATACCACATTAACGAGTGCAAAATAGCTAAAGAATGTAATTAAAAATTCAATGTCCATAATGTACCTCCCATACATATATTATAGCGTATTTAGGCTTTTTTAGCATTAAAATTGATTTATTTTTTTAGTTGGCGCTCAAGATAGGCGTTGAGGTGTCGGTCATTTGAATGGACATCATATACGATAATAGACAACCAGCATGACTCATTGCACACACTGCACCAGGTGTGATAAGAATGCCTGAAAAAAGACAATAATTGATGAAAATTAATATCATAACATCCAATAAGACAGCAATTACTATGACGTTGTGATAATTATCTTCTTCAATGCTGATGATATCATTTACTTCAGGTTCATACTGATTATAAATTTGAAATTTTCCAAAAACGTCACTGTTTACGTATGAAGTTGACATTTCAACAGACACACATATATTGTTACTAACAACGAAATTTTTTTTAAGTAGTTCATTTTCGACATATTTTTGAAAATGCTGCTTAGCCAGTATGAAAATACAAGGGCAGGCAACCATATAATTTAGGATGAAAGCGGATACTCCAGTTATTAACGATAGGTGGAAAATTCCATGAATTAATCCCAAAGCCATCGATGTTACTAAAAGAGATTTTAAGTAAATGGGTCCCCATTTATCATCCACGTGATTGCAAGAGGGGGTGTTCATTTCATTACCAAGTAATTTAAGTACAAAAGATGAGATTTGGCCTCGATTTGTAAATATGCCGAGTGTTAAAAATACGTCATCAATCATCATCGGTAGGTTAGGATGAAAGAAACTTGCAAATGATAATGTCCATGTGATGCAACAAATTATAAAGGTCATTCGTGAGATAGACTCCTTTTCCTGAATGATTCGGTGATCGATGACAGCAAACAACATTGCTGCCCCAAATAATGATACAGTTGCTGTTACTAAATATGGATTTACAATGAAATTTGCAAGTAGTGATGGTGAAAAAATAATCCATAAAATGGATAAACATGCGAGCACCCCATAATGCCAGTGCTTTTTAAATTCAAAATGACCTGAAAGTCCAATCAATAGTGTCGAAAAAACAAAAAAAGGAATAGGACCTACTAATGAATCAATGACCATATCAACGCTTGGAATTAGCATCAATAGTCCAATGAGCAGTATTACTAGATTTAAATTTTCTTTAAATGAATTTTCCGGATTTGGTTTTGTTCGGTTGCAACATTGACAGTCAGACATGACATTCCTCGCATATACATTGAATTTCTAGTGGTTCTTTTGTTGTATGGTATCCATTTGGTAAAATATTACTTATGAATGATTGAAGCATAGTAGGGTTGATGGTTGATTCGTAGACTTTTTTGCATGTTTTACATATAAAGAGCATTAATAAACCGTGTGAATTTTGACAGGTTAAATGCGTGCACGCAATGAATTTATTGATAGAGTGAACTTTATGCACTATGTCCAACGATATCAGTGTATCAATGATTCGATAGACTGACATAGGTGCAATGACTTTTCCCTCGTCAAGAAGATACTGCTCTGCAATTTCATATGCAGACATAGGCTTATTGTGGCTCAATAAAATTTCAACTATAGCTTGCCTTTTCCTACTGAAAAGTTGTTTTTTTTGGCGAAATACATCGCGGATGTGTTCAATTGAAGATGTTGAGTGATTGTTTAACATTAAAAACTTAGTAAGTATGACAACAGTGTCCTGCTTTACAGATGCTACGATGATTTGCAAAATGCGCAGCTGCAAGCAATGTGATCCCAAAGATAGTAAAAAGTGTCTCTGTTGATTCATTTAAAAATAAACCAGCGGACATAAAACTAATTCCAACACACCCAAGAAGTGTCATCCATAGTTGCCCGTGTTTTTTTAGCCCTTTTTTAAAACCAAAGAAAGCTACTCCAATAACAGGAACCATTATGAAAGTATGAAAAAACTCGTCAGGAAGCCAGGTAATGGTATAGGACCCAACAAGTATTGGCAGTATGCAACAATGGATAAAACATAAACCGGAGCATAGTATACCGATATGATCTTCATTTAATGTGATTAATTTCAATTTATTGTCCAATAAAATGTTATGTTATATCATTTATAGGTGGAAAGCAAGCTCGATTTATCATCATCTGAGATTTCTGTGTCAGAGGACCTTGAATGTAATGTTTGGTATTGCACATCAATCTCATTATTGGGTTCTAATGTGTTGTTATTTGAATCAAAGCTATTTGATTTTTCAGGCATATGAATAGGATCAATACTCTTTGGGCTTTCATTGATTTTCATGTGTAAGTCATGAAGTTTTAGACATGCATTCACCATTAAAATCATTGAAGCAAATAGTAACACAACCATTGGAATAGGGAAAAACATATTGATAGTTAGTACAGTAATCGCAATGGTATATACTAAACTTTCTGCCCATCCCACTCGAAAAGTGATGGTTTTATCTGTATCATCAAGGTTTTTTTCATATCCATTAGTACCAAGTAGGGGGCATAGTGCTGAAAACGCTAAGAAACCAGATAACACAATAAAGTTTGTAACGACAATAAAGGGTATTGAAGGTGGAATAAATATAGCAATGAAAAATACAGATAATACAACAGCATATGTTACGATGACGGATATCAACCACCAGTTTGTAGCCTTTTTACTTTGTTCAAAATGATCCTCTGCTTCTCCTGTCATCTTTTGACGTAAAATTGGAAAGACATTAAGCAAAAAACGAGAGACACCACCAAAATAAACAAATGTCATTGATATGACAATAATCGTGGTAAGTAAAGATGCAGCAATAGGGATATTAGGAACTAATGCAATTAGCAAACATAAAAATGCAAATGATAAAATAACTGCATTAGAATATAAAAAGAATTTTAAAATTTCTTGTTCTTTCTTTTCGATCTGCCTCTTTTTATTTTGTTCTTTTGCAAGGTGGGTCTTTGCAAGTGTATATTTTAACTCCCAATTATCCTCATCAAAAACATTACCAATAAATTCACCTAGTTGACCTAGTGATTCTTTTTTAGGACAGGATAATGCGTCAAGCAAGTCCTCAAAATAATGAATAATGTCCATAAATTTTTTCTCAACCGGATGCGGATAGCATACAATCGGAGGATCTTTAACAGTAAGAATATATTTCCAAAAGACACTCCAGAAACAACTTGTTTGGTTTTTTACACTACACATCAAGTAATATTTAACAATTACTTCAGGGTTTAATATACGTTTTTCGAGGTCAATGTTACTTAAAGAGATTTCATTTTTATTTTGAATAAAATAATGCAAAAAATTAAAATCTGAATGATAATCCAACGCGCCGTCTAAGAAAGCGCTAAGGTTGTGTCTATCATGATTTTGTTTCAAATTTGTTATTGTCATTTTTAATTATCTCTTTAATAAGATTATATTGTAAATTACTTATTTATGTCAAGAAAATCAAAGGCTTTTAGGAAATCAGAGGGTGTTTAATTTATTGAGATTTTCAAGTGTTAAAGGCTTTGCATACACACTATTTGCACCTTTACCAAAACATTGTTTGGAAATATGAGAATTAACATGACCACTTAAAACAACGATGTGTGAATCTTTACATTTAGGCAACTGTTTAATTTGATCTAATAAGTCTATACCGTCAATGTCAGGTAAGCCTAAGTCAATGAAAATGAAATCATACTGTTGCAGCTTAAGTTTTTGAATGCATTCGCTGCCTGTTTCCACAATATCGTTTGTAAAACGATTCTTTTTAAGTAGGTTATTGAGTGCAATCGCTGCTAATTTTGTATCTTCAACAATTAAAGCTGTTTTAGGCTCTAAATCGAGCTGGGTTATTGGTTTTTTTTCATCTAGAGTAAGCTCTTCGGGCATAGCAGATTTAGTTTCAGTAATAGGAATATTAAAGGTAAATGTTGAGCCAATACCTAATGTACTTTCTACTTTAATTCGACCTTTCATAGTTTGAATATGTTTTTTGACCATAAAGAGGCCTAAACCAGAACTTGTAGATTTTGAAGCATGATTTCGGTTTAACTGCGTAAACCGTTCAAAAATTTTTGAAATTTTATTTTGTGCAATACCAATTCCAGTATCTTTAAATGACATGGTCAATCTATTTTTATCTCTATCATAACTTGCATGAATATCAATACATCCTTTTGTTGTAAACTTAACAGCATTGCCAATTAAGTTTGAAATAACGCTTTTGAAAGCTAAATGATAAACCTTAATGTATGCAGGAACATTCTCTTCTAAAATATAATTGATTTCAATGTCTTTTTTATTAGCGACTGGTATAAAAAGCCCTACAATATTATGAATTAAATCAGCAGTATTCACATATTCACGATTGATATTCAGTATTCCTGGTGATGAAATGGTGTCAAGAATGTCATTGAAAAACTTTAAAAACTTGTTGGTTAATAACCTTAAGGACTGAATTTTACCGGTTCCAATTTCATCTGCCATATGTTCATCAAGAGAATCAATTAAACCAAGCATTCCTGTCAAAGGTGTTCTTATATCGTGACTTAGGTTCGCGATAAAGATATCCTTCGCTTCCCGATCAGATTTAGCTTGCTTAATGGCTCGATTCAGTCTTTTTTCAAGCTTTTTCTGTTTTGTGAGATCAACAGATATACCAACCATACCAATTACACTACCATCTTTTTTGATGACAGGTTTTTTTACAGACAGAAATACGTAGGTTTGGCCATTGATGGTTGTTGGTTCCTCAAAAGTAGATTCAGTCTTGTGAATGAATATATTACGATCATTTTCTTTAATGATTTCTGCCTCTTTTGAGTCTATTTGTTGCTTAAAATGATTAGCATTTAAATTGAAAATATCCTCAATATCCTTTTTTTTGATTTGATCAGGATCATTCAGGCCTAATAATTTTGCTTGGTTATAATTACAGCCTGCATAAAGATTATCAGGTGTTTTCCAATACATATGGCCAGGTGCTTCCTTTAAAATTAAAGAAATGTATTCGAGATCATTTTCTAAAGTAGATATTCTGTCCTTGAGTTTTTGATTTTCTAATATGATGTTTCTAATGACAGGTAGTGTTTTTAAAAAAATGTAGAGGTACTTTCTAAGGAACATTAGTTACTAGGTGCATATACTAAAGTACGACATGTAGGATCAGTGTTAGGATCACTGGGGAACATGCTATGGGCTTTAATACTATCAGTATTTGATGTACCCCCGTCTGATTTGCTATTTCTTGAAGGTGAATTTGAGTTAGACCTTCGGGAACGATTCTTCAAAAATTCTGGATCACAAATGGTTTTAGCATTCCCTTCACTCTGTATTACTTTTATTACTTTTTTTAGATCTTTCATATACCCTTGTTCTTGACCATAATAGGCGTTGTATCTGCAATTTGTTTCAACTGCTGAAGAGTAATAAAGAATCATACCAGCAGTTAATAAGTTGTATTTAATACTTAGGCCAAATATTTCTTCGGTTAAATGGTCATTAATATATTTCTCGAAATCTTCGCCTTCATAAAAACGCCGAAAGTGTGACATTGAACTACTAGAAACATTCAAAAAGAAATCTTTTGCCATGTCTTTTCCAAAAATGTCGTCGTTATTATATTCTTTTTGTTCGTCCGCCAATTTTGCTTTTAATTCAGTAATTCGATGTAAAATATTTTGTTGATCTTTAGGTGATTCAATCTTTTTAAATCTATCAAAGTTGGTTTCAATGTAGCTTTTTATGAGAGGGTTCTTCTTAAGATCCATCCCTTTATAAGGTGATAATTCAGTGCCACTAATAAAGCTATTAAAATTCGAATTTAATTTATCAAGGCACTCTATTTTGTGTTGAAGTTCACCTACGTTATAAAGCCGTTTGACAAAGAAAATAGTTTTAGCTTTATTTGCAAATTTTGTTTTTTCGAAGTTCATGACCTCTTTTAAAGGGTCTTCGCTAAAATTTTCCTTACAAATACCATCGACCTCATCGTACGATGGAAAATTTTCACATCGTTCGAATATTTTTCTCTCAACTGAGCCTGATACCTCTTTAAAATGTTCTGAATGGTTTTCAATCCAATCAGCTCCTTCGCGAGTAGCCTTAGTACGTAAGTTCTCCTCCTCTTTCTGCTCTGAATATCCATTCTCTACTTGCATTGAGGTAGGTCCTTCCTTTTCAGTATTTAACTGATCAGTTGCGTGTAGAACTGCGTCGTTTATATGCTCGGAGTATCCATTATCTGCTTTTTTTGGAAATAGTAGTTCTTGTGCCTCGTAGGTAAATTCATGCCATTGGTCTGATATAAAAAGGGTAGGTAAAATTTGTATTCGTAATCTCCCTATGGCATTAATAAGTTTTTTCATTTCTGATTGCTGTTCATATATCGAATAGCCTACGCTGATTGGAAATAGGACTTCAACAGGCTCTCTTGATTGATGCAATAAAAGATCTGTTTCTAAAACATCTTGAAATGGTTGTACATTTTTATCGCCAGGCATTTTTTTCAAACATCTAAAATGTTTGATTTCATGTTTAGTTTCTTCCTTAAGGGGAATACAGCTTTTGAATAGTGCTACCATTAGGTTATGTAAGTTTCCAGTTTCAGGAGCTAGTGCTATTTGGTCTTTAAAACGTTTAGCAATGGTATACTGATCTTTCGAATCAGTGATTGACTTAAGGATTAGTGCAATACCAATCATTTCTATCAATAATGATTGCACGTTTGATTTCGTCGGATTGGTTTCTAGAGTAAATTTCTGGGTGTCTGAATCATACGATATGAGTTGAATCGTTTCATCATCTTCGCTGGTGAAAGTACATAGGGTCTGAATTTGGATACGTTTCTCATTTGGAATGATGTCACTAGTAAATAGGTTTTTATAAACGCTATTGTCGTTAAATTGAGTAACGGCCATTTCAATATCAATTCGGAGAATTTTACACAAATACGCAAGACCAAAGGATGGGGCTATTTTCTTTTTGTAAGAAGTAAATTCTAAAACATAATCGACAAACTGTGTACCACTTTCATCATCATCGTACTTGGCTCCGAGTGACTCTACAAGTGTAATGAACTTTTGGTATAAATCTAGATTAAAGTGATGCATATCACTAAAAATGTCTGGTAATGATTTTTTACCTGTATGTGGCACTTTTAATCCCCCAACTAAAATACCTTATGTAAACAACTTCTAAATGATAACTTTTATCTATAATAACTGTCAATTACCTGGAAGCAATTAATCAGGTAAAAAAAAGATGAAAATTCAATGATATGTTTTTTTTGTGTGAGATATCTCTTAGTTCGGGTTGCTTTTTTATCTTTTTTTTGAGGGGGGTTTAACTACGTTTACCACGATTTAGACGAGAATTGTGTTAGTCATAGTCAATATCAATGGAAGATATTTGAAAGCCCTGATATATTCTCTCTTATTACATTGGAGGATTTAGTTTAGTTATGTTAATATGATGAAATCAAGTAAATATCTATGGACATTCAATCTAATTCCAATTACCCAACAATAAACCAGCTTATCCCATGGATAATGAGTGTCTTGTTTTTTATTTATGAGTTTGTCTTAAGAACGTTGGTTGGAACTTTTCAAGAACAGATGATGTATGAATTACATATGAGCTTTTTGACTTTTTCTTATATCAGTACATCAGCGTTTGTATTGGTTTATGGCGTCATGCAGGTTCCAGTAGGATACTTGTTGCAACGATTTTGTGTGAAGAAACTTTTACTGATCATGGTTGGGATATCTACAATCTCAACATTTTGTTTCTCTTTTTGTCACAAAACAGAATGGTTTGTCTTCGTACGTATGTTAATGGCACTTGGATCAGCTTTTTCGTATGTTGGATTGTTATTTGTAATTTCACTTGTCTTTAATAAAAACAAGCAAGGTTTTTACATTGGGTTGTCGAATTTAATTGGTATTCTAGGTGCAATATTTGTTGCAGGCCCTCTATCGTGGATAGCGAACCAGTTCTCGATGGATTGGCGTACTCTTTTTCAGATAGTTGCCCTAATTGGTGTTATATTACTCATAGCGATCTTCTTCGTATTCCCAAAATTAGAAAATGAACACAAAGTGAGTGATTACCAAATTGACCTATCTGTTCTTAAACATGCTTGGATCTGGATTCTTGGTCTGTATGCTGCATGTATATACTCAAGCTTAGAGTATTTATCAGAAAATTATGGCCAGTTATTACTTATTCATCGTGGCTTATCGCGAACAGATGCCGGCTTTTGTATGAGTACTGCTTGGTTAGGATATGGAGTAGGTTGTTTACTAGTAGGGCAAATTTATAATTCCATTAAGCGTCCAATCCTTATGATGCAATTAATCGCATTCGTTGGTTTTTTCGTGATCTTATCAATTTATGGTATTCATCACCGATTAAATGCGTTGATTATCTATTTTAGTATTGGTTTAATTTGTTCAGGATCCTGTTTTGCATACATTTATGTGCGCTCAAACATTAATCAGGTGCATGTACCGATTGCTTATGGTTTTTTAAATGCAATCGTGGCTTTGTTTTTATCTGTATTATCTCCTTTTATAGGGGGTCATATTGATTTATTATCGAATATTCATCAGCAAGATTATGCAGTCGTAGTCGCATTGTCATTACTTATGTTTTTACCTTTTGTATTTACTACAATACTATCTACTTTTTTTAAGAGGTCAAATGCCATTGCAGCGTAATTTACGATATGTGATAGTTGCGATCATCAGTTTTATGACCATGGTCTCTCAAGGGTATGTAAAACATCAAATTGAAATTCATCGTTTTAATCAAGACCCAATTTATTTTAAAGTGGAAATTGCCTCTTCACCTCAAAAGATGATTAAAGGGCTACAAGATATAGACTATTTACCCTTGAAAGAGGGGATGCTTTTTATTTTTAAGAGACCAAAAATTGCAACGTTTTGGATGAAAGATGTAAGAATTCCAATCGATATGATTTTTATTACAAAAGATAACGTCATTCAGCAAATAGTGACTCGTGAAGACATTGGCTCTTTAGAGAAAACTCAATCTACGCAACGTGTAAGCTATGTGTTAGAAGTAAATGGTGGATTATCAAAACAACTTGGAATTGAGGTCGGCAATAAAGTTAAGATATAGTGCATCCATTTACTGAACTATCACTTTCAATCTCCTCAGATACCACCTGAGCTACTGGAAGATTGGTAGACATTTCTTTGGCGTTCCCAGGTATTTTTTCGGCGTACACAGCATTAGCTGGTACAGGATCTTGTGTCCTCTCTAAATCGCTCGAGGATTCAAAAAAACATTTGTAAATGATGTAACTTGTAAAACAGAATGTACTAAACAATCCAACAATTGTTTGAAAAGAGGATACATCATTGAAACTTGTATTTTGATTGTTTTGTTCACTTGCAATGAAAAGTAAAAGTAAGTCTTCAAAAATGTTTATAACGTCAAGAAAAATAGACATGGATGCTTTAAGAGCAATAAGATCAGCCAAATCCTCACTGGTGTTGGTAACATGATGGTTATAACAAAGACTTTTGATAATATCTAAAAATAGAAAACAGGTAAACACAATGGCACTAATTGAGGAATACACTATTAGTGTAATCGGAGCGTGGACTGTGTATGGAAGAAAAACTCCTAAGATTAATAAACCAATCAACATTGAAATGACGTACTTTTGGTAGTGTGCTGGATCAAGACTAGTGTCATCAAGATATTGTCTTGCAGTAATAGAAGCAATAGTGGAGGTTAATCCAAGAATGAGAAGGGTTATTGCCATTGCACAAATAATCGATGTAAAACCAAGTGTAATATTTGCAAGCCCTAATATTGGAGACAATGAGATTCCGACAAAAAATGCAAAGAAGGAAAAAATCATTTCAGCATGATGAAGTTGTCCCATTTCAATGTCCATATGGAATTGATATATCAAGTAAAATTCAAGGGCTAAAAACAATAATGTTGGAAGGCCTGTTAAGCCCATCATCATTCCACACGCAGCACCAAATGCAGCAACTGCCAATGCATCAACTACATAT
>NZIM01000041.1 GCA_002691585.1 Legionellales bacterium | reverse complement strand
TTAATCAACGATTATGGTGTGTTAGAAGACTGTATTACTTGGGATATGGTTTTTGGGGATCATAAAACAAAACCAAAAATTGAAGCAACCGTTGTCATTGTGGCTGGCGGGCAAGGTACTCGGTTAAAACCCTTTACAAGTGTGCTACCCAAACCATTAATGCCTATTCACGATAAACCCGTTATAAAGCATATAATTGATAGATTTTATGAATATGATATTGATGATTATTGGGTAACAATAAATCATAAAAGTAATATTATGAAAGCGTATTTTAAAGAATTAGAAACCGAGTATTGTATAAAAACTGTTGCAGAGTCAAAGCCTTTGGGCACTGCAGGAAGTTTGCGTCTAATGCATGGACGGATTCAAACCCCTTTCTTTGTTTCAAACTGTGATGTGCTGATCCAATCTGATTATGCAGATTTGCTTAATTTTCATATCTCAAGAAAATGTGATTTAACAATAGTTGCGGCTATTAAGCATTACATTTTGCCGTACGGTGATTGCGAGATAGGGAATGATGGCATGTTAAAGAGTATAAAAGAAAAACCAGAGTACGATTTTTTAGTTAATACAGGTTTCTACGTGATGAACCCATCCGTATTAACGCTCATCCCAGAGAATACGTATTATAATATGGATCAACTTATCAGGGATATGAAATCAAAAGGGAAGGTTGTTGGTGTTTACCCTATTGACGATAAAAGTTGGGTCGATATTGGTCAATGGGACGAATATAAAAAAGCACTCAGCATGATTGAGGTTGCACAGGTTTGAAGTACAAAGTTTTAATCATTGGGTATGGTTCAATTGGAAGAAGACATGCAGAAATATTGAGTACTATGCCCCAGGTACAAACACTGAGAGTCGTAAGCAGTCAAAAAGACCTACCATTTACCACTTATCAGGATATTGAACAGTCGCTTTCGTATGATCCAGACTATATTGTTATTGCAAATAGCACAGCTTTACATTATCAAACATTAAATAAGCTTGAAGAGTTATTCTCAGAAAAAAGAATCCTAGTTGAAAAGCCCATCTTCGAGAAGCATTATCCAGTCAAGTTTATTAAGAATAAAATTTGGGTTGGATATAACTTACGTTTTAATCCGATCATTCAAATGATAAAAAAAGAGGTTTCTAATCGAAAGATTTGGGCTGTACAGTCAACTTGCGTTTCTTTTTTGCCAGGCTGGAGAAACAATATTGACTATAAAGATTCCTCTAGCGCCTTTAAAAAAAGTGGTGGCGGAGTTTTATTGGATTTAAGTCATGAGCTAGATTATCTGTGTTGGCTTTTTGGTGAGATAACAATTGAACATGCTAGTTTAGGTCGGCTGTCAAACTTAAAGATTGAAACTGAAGATTATGTGATGTTACAAGGATGCACCCTACACCAAACAAAAGTTCATGTTTATTTGAATTATTTTTCTAAAATCTCATCGAGAGAATTGATAATAGATGGTGAGGGGATTAGTATCAAAGCAGATTTATTGAATTTAAAAGCAGAAATAAATCGCGATGATCAAGCCATCAGCATTGATTTATCCTCAAATACAAAAAATAGAACGTATGAGCTATTGCATGAAGAAGTGTTGACTAGTACAAGTAACTTTGCATGTCATTATTTGGATGGTATAAATTTAATGAAAGTAATTGATCAAGCAAGAGGCAAGTGTCAAAGCATATGAAAATGTTATGTACAATTTGTGCAAGAGCAGGCTCCAAAGGTGTTCGAAATAAAAATATTCGGCTGTTAAATGATAAGCCTTTAATCGCTTATTCGATTGAACAGGCACTTGAGTCTGGTTTATTCGAACATGTTGTCGTGTCAACAGATTCTGAAGAAATTTTACAGATTGCAAAAACTTACGGTGCAAAAGCTTGGTTTTTGAGGCCACGAATATTAGCAACAGACGCAGCTGCAAAGGTTCCAGTAATAAGACACGCACACCTTGAAGCTGAAAAATATTTTAAGCAAATTTTTGACGTGCATGTTGATTTAGACGCTACCTCTCCATTGCGCGATGTTAAGGATATTATTTCTAGTATGGAAATGTTTATTGATCAGGACGCTGATATATTGATTACAGGCTCGCCATGTCGCAAGAATCCATACTTTAATATGGTAGAGTTAAAAGAGGGCCACCCTCAATTAGTTAAAGCATTGCCAAAAAGTATTTCAAGGCGTCAGGATGCTCCTAGAGTTTACGATTTAAATGCATCTATTTATATATGGAAGCGTGAAGTGCTCTTAACAAGTGATAGCCTGTTTTCAGATAAAACTGCATTTTTTTGCATGCCTGAGCTAAGATCCATAGATATTGACACATTAGCTGATTTTAAAATTGTTGAAGGTTTAATAAGGTATCAAGAAGAGGTTTAAGGGATGAGTTATTTGGAGCGATTTAATCTGAAAGGTAAGACTGCATTTGTAGTTGGGGGACTTGGGTTGTTAGGAATGGAAGTTTCTAAGGCGCTTGCTTTTGCAGGCGCAAAAGTCATTATTTTAGATTTGGATCTAAAAGAAAAAGATGTTTTTTTAAATGAGATATTAGAATTAAAATTAGATGTGATCTTTCAGGCATTCGATTGTACAGATGAAAAGCAGATAGAGTTTTTATTTACTGAGATGCTGCATAAATATCACATGGTAGATGTTTTTGTGAATTGTTCTTACCCGCGAACATCTAATTGGTCTCAAGCTTCATTTGTGGATATTGATTATAAAAATTTAAGAGAAAATGTAGATATGCATATGAATACATATGCATGGCTTGCAAAGCTAGTTGCAGACCATATGGTTGAAAATAATAATAATGGCTCTATTATACAGTTTGGTTCAACATACGGTATTGTTGGTCAAGATTTAACTGTTTATGAAGGCACTGATATGAAAGAAAACATGGCCTATGCCCTGATAAAAGGTGGCATTACTAATTTAACGCGTTTGATGGCTTCATATTATGGGAGATGGGGTATTAGAGTGAATACGATTTGCCCAGGAGGCATATCGGGTCATGTGGCTGGTAAAGGAGATCAAGATCCTATTTTTCTTGAAAACTATTCTAAGAAAACTCCACTTAAGCGATTGGGCCGTGCAGATGAAGTGGCTTCAGCAACACTATTTTTGGCTTCTGATGGTGCTTCATATATTTCTGGAACAAATTTAATGGTTGATGGTGGTTGGACAATTATTTAGTATGGTGATGAATAATGGCTGAAATCTCTATCTTAATAGTGGGCGCAGGACAGATTGGCTCAAGACACCTTCAAGGCTTAGCAAAACTAGAAATTGATACCAGAATTTATGTTGTTGATCCAGATGAAAATGCTTTATCAATTGCGAAAGCTAGATACGATGAAGCACAAATGCATTCCAATAAACAGGCATTGTTTTTTTACAAGTCATTGGATTTAGTCAAAGATACAATAGATGTTGCAATCATTGCAACAAATGCTAAAGTTAGAAAAAAAATTATACAAACTGTGGTTGCTTGTATCAAAGTGAGATATTTCATTCTTGAAAAAATTGCTTTTCAATCTAAAGCTGACTTCGTCGAAATAATCCAATTACTTGGTGATTTAGGGATTCAGGCATGGGTGAACTGCCCAAGAAGGTTGTATTCAATCTATCGATATATTAAATCATGTATCGATAGAACCTTGCCAATATATATGAGTATTACTGGTGGAAATTGGGCATTAAGTTCAAACAGTATACATTGGTTAGACCTGTTTAATTTTTTTCTTGAGAATGCTAAGATAAGCCATTCATTTTCAAATTTAGACAAGACAGTATATCCATCAAAAAGAGAGGGTTATGTTGATCTATATGGTGAGCTTATGTTTGAGTCTGATGCCAATAGATTACATATGTGTTCAGCAAGAGAGACATCATGTCCACCATTAATTCATATCGAGAATGGTCATCAACGATTTTTAATTGATGAATTTAATGGTCAATGTACGAGTTACAATGCTGATCATCAGTGGCAGCCGAGAATTCAATCTTTTCAAGTCCCTTTTCAAAGTGATTTAACTCAAAAGGTTGTTTATGATATCTTGAAAACTGAGCAATGTGATTTAGCTTTGCTAGATATTTCTATACTTGCGCATCAGCCATTATTTGATGCGTTAGCTAATCATAATTGTGAAAATATAATGTTATCTATTACATGATGTCATGAGAATAATTCCAAAACTTAATATTAAAAGTTTATATTTTAACGTTGTTTGCTGTAAACTATAAACATCCGAGATTTATAAAACAAATCTAATCAAGATTTAAGGGGGGTATTTTGGATAATTTAAATAAAATTATAGAGCAATCGAAAAACCCAAAAGATTTCTCTAAAGGTTATTTTCAATATATTACAAAAGTACTGAGTTGCATTGATGAAGGGGATGTCGCTTCTTTTATTGATCAGATGATCCTGGCAAGAGACCGAGGCTCAACCATTTATTTCATTGGTAATGGCGGCAGTGCTGCAACCGCGACACATTTTGCAAATGATATTGGAATTGGACCACGTTCATGGGAGAAGCCATTTAAAGCATTAAGTTTAACGGATAATCAGGCTGTGATTACAGCTATAGGGAATGATTATGGTTATGAATATATTTTTGAAAAACAACTTGAGCTTTACTTAAAGCCGAAAGACATGGTCGTTGCCATATCGGCATCAGGTAATTCTCCAAATCTATTAAGAGCTATAAATTATGCCAATCAAAATGGTGCTATTACATTTGGTTTGACAGCTTTTGATGGTGGAGAAATGAAGCGTATTTGCCAACATGGTATTCATGTTCCATGTGCAAAAGGTGAGTATGGACCCGCAGAAGATGCTCATATGATACTAGATCATTTAGTCGCTACTTACTTGAAAGCGTATTGTATGAAAGAAGTATCCATTTGTTCTCCAGATTTAGTAGAAGAGCTTGTTTGACATGAAGCAAAAGACAGCCCTCATCACCGGTGGGACTCGAGGGATTGGCCTAGCGATTGCAAAAACCATGCATTCGCATGGCTTCAAAGTAATCATTACTGGTACGGGTGAGAAATCACCAGGTGATTTAGATTTTAAATATATGCCGGTGGATTTTTCTAAGTCAGAATCTTTGGCAGATTTTTTAGGAAATTTAAAAGAGCTGAAGGTCGATGTCCTGGTAAATAATGCAGGTATTAATATGATTGCACCTTACGAGTCCATCGACGAAGCAGATTTCGATCAAATACAGCGTGTGAACATTAAAGCACCTTTTCAAATCATTCAAACAGTGCTGCCTTACATGAAAAATAACAAGTGGGGAAGAGTGATCAATATTGCCTCTATTTTTGGAAAGATATCAAAGGCACACCGAGCAAGTTATTCGGCAAGTAAATTTGGTTTAGACGGGTTAACCACTGCTTTAGCTGTTGAAGTAGCTGAATTTGGAATATTGGCAAACTGTGTTTCTCCCGGTTTTATTCATACTGACCTTACAACTAAGATATTAGGAAAAGAGGCAATTGATAAGCTAGAGAAAGAGATCCCTATTAAACGCTTAGGCCAAGCAAATGAGATAGCAGAGCTTGTTGCCTTTCTATGTAGCGAAAAGAATAGTTACTTAACCGGTCAGAATATTGTCATTGATGGAGGTTTTACACGTGTCTAATGTAAATGATTTTGAAATCATTGCTAGTAAGCGGAAGTATCAAGTAGTATTTGAGCCTGATTTTTTGAAAAGTTTACAGGGCTTGGATCTAGAACAGTGTTTTTTCATCATAGATAAAAATGTTAAGCACATATATCAAGAACAGCTTTCGAGAATAATATTATCTGCTCGAGTTTTAGAAATAGATGCCAATGAGTTATCCAAATCATTGGAAAGTATTCCTAATTATGTTCAATATTTAGTTGAAAATAATATTAAACGTGGACAATTATTGGTCGCAATTGGTGGAGGGGTTACCCAAGATATTTGTTGTTTTTTGTCAACGAATCTATTTAGGGGGCTTGATTGGATATTTTATCCCACAACATTGCTTGCTCAAGCAGATTCATGTATAGGATCAAAAAGTTCAATTAATTGTTTGTCGATAAAAAATATTATGGGAAGTTTTAACCCTCCGAATAAAGTTTATATGAATAGGGCTTTTCTCAATAGTTTGGAGCAAAAAGATATTTTCTCTGGGATTGGTGAAATTATTAAAGCACACGCCATTGATAGTCTAGATCAAGTTGCAAAAATTAAAAATGCATACCAAGAAATGTTAATCGACTTTAAGGTATTAGAGAAGTTTATATACCAATCAATGATGATTAAAAAACGCTTTATTGAAGTAGATGAGTTTGATCAGGGTATACGAAATATTTTTAACTATGGACACAGTTTTGGTCATGCAATTGAAGCGGCAACGAATTATGAAATTCCACATGGCATAGCAGTGACAATGGGGATGGATTTTGCAAATTATGTTGCATACAGAATTGGTATTAATGACGGTACATTCTATCGTTCAATGCATCAATTATTATTTGAAAATTATCAATATTCTTTGGATGTGCCAATTGATTTAGATCGTTTTTTAAATGCGATTGCAAAGGATAAAAAGAATACAACTAAGGATAAGTTAACGCTAATCTTGCCTAACCATAAGCAGGCTTTAGAAAAAGTATCCTGTCTATTTGGGGAGGACTTTAAAGCAATTTGTAATGATTTTTTATGTTCGAAGATGGTTGAATTGATCGAAGAAGGTTGAAAAATATATGAACAATATGAC
The DNA here is from genome assembly GCA_002691585.1 of Legionellales bacterium. Taxonomy (GTDB): domain Bacteria; phylum Pseudomonadota; class Gammaproteobacteria; order Comchoanobacterales; family Comchoanobacteraceae. The sequence goes on along the minus strand of NZIM01000041.1, from coordinate 4,005 downwards.
TAAAGTAGTTGTGTGCTCAAGATCATTTTCTAAAAATGCTAAGCTTAGAGAAATGTTGCAAATGCAATTTTCACATGTGACTTTCAATACATCAAATCAAACCTTTCAAGGTGGAGATTTATTGCAATTTATTAAAGAGGCCGAAGTCATTATTATAGGACTAGAAAAAATAGATCGTGCCATCATAGATCAATGTCCTAATTTGAAATTTGTTTGTAAGATGGGAACAGGGATTGACAAGGTGGATGTCGAAGCCCTCAAAGAGAAAGGAATTAACTTTTTTCATACACCTGGCTTTAATAAGCGTGCAGTAGCCGAGTTGGTGCTCATTCATGCTTTAAATCTTGTGCGTAAAATACCTCAAAATGTTGATGACAATAATTTAAAGGCTTGGAAGCAAGTCATGGGTTCGCAGTTATCTGAAAGGCATATTGGTATTCTTGGCTTTGGTGCGGTAGGTAAAGAGGTTGCAGGACTTTTCCATGCGATGGGATGTGAAGTTAGCGCATATGATATTGATCCCAGTCTCTTTAAAAATCAGCATATTCCTTATGTTGATCCGATAACATTATTTAAAACATGTGATATCGTTTCTATACATATCCCATTGCTTCCAGGAACAAAGGGTTTTGTATGTGAAAAGTACATTAATGCCTTAAAATCAGGTTCCATTCTAATTAATACCGCCAGAGGGGAGATTGTAGATCAAGATGCACTAAAGTCACGTCTTAAAAAAAATGAAATATATGCTGGGTTAGATGTTTTATTACATGAACCAAATATTGATTTAGATATGACAAAGTTAGAGAATGTATTTGTGACACCCCATATCGGTGGTAGCACTATCGAAGCGGTAAAGATGAATGCAAGTTTGATAATTGATAAGTTGAAAAGATTAAAGGGTGGCGAGGTTGTTTTTTAATTATTGTCTACAGCTACAAAAGCCATGCCCGTGAAAAAATATGAAAATAGTGGTTCAAACACAAAAGAAGAGGTCTTTTGGAAATTATCAAAAGCTTTACGCTGCCCTTTTTGTCTATTGGCATTAAAGCTATTGTAATCATCAAATAGTAAAATCGATCCAACTTGTAAATGACCATGGATTGCGTCTAATGAGTCCTTTGTAGAAGATAATAGATCACAATCTATATTTGCAATTGCTATTTTTCGATCTCCTAATTTATCTTTTAGAGCTTGACCAGTATCCTTAAATAGGCCCTTATAATACTCAATATTGATGCCTTGTGAATTATGTTTAGCCAAATACTTTTTGACTTGTTCAAGTTCTCCATGAAAGGTGCCCTTTTTAAAAATATAGTTTTGTTCATTATTCTCAGGCATACCAGAAAAAGTATCTAGGCAATGAAAAGTTGGTAATCGATTTAGAGGTGATGATTTAGCAACATCAATTCGCCATTTTTCTTTAGAGTGATGTTGGTCTTTTAGCCATAAGGAAAACTCTTTATATGCATCCATTGATAGCTTAACACTCGAACCTTGGTAGACACCAAATTCAACATAATCACCGGATAAATGATTTGAAAAAATATGACCCCACGAACGAATGAGTGCGCCATATCTATCATTGTTGTTTACATGACCTCTTACAATTTGTGCGCGCTGAAAAACCTTCCTAAAGATATATTTAATCATTTGAATGTCCCCTCTAACGTTCTTTACAATAACAGCATTTGAGGTTTTGGTAAAGCTCAAACAACCTTTACTATGTAGGCTTTTTAGAGTACCTTTAGTGATAAGTATTGTGTCTTAATATAATATTTTTATTGAATGTGGGTCTAGGAATTATAAATGAGTAACAAAGCGATTGAGATTGGCTCTGGCCTAGTTAAAAAAGTTAAAATTGGTAAGAATCTGCCTTTAGTTTTTATTGGAGGGCCATGTGCAATAGAGTCAAGATCACATGCAGATAAAATGGCCAACGAAATTTCTGAAATATGTCTTCGTTTAGATATTCCATGGATTTTTAAGTCTTGCTATGACAAAGATTGTAGATCTTCACTTAATAGTTTTCATGGTGTTGGTGTCGATGATGGATTGAATATCTTAAGTGATATTAGGAAAGACTATAAGGTTCCTGTTACATCAGATTTCTCCGATCCAGCATGGGCAAAGCCAACGGGTGAGGTGTGTGATTTGGTGCAGGTCCCAGCGTACTTATGTAGACAAACATCGATCCTAAAAGCTGCAGCTTTCACGGGTAAGCCCATACATTTGAAGAAAGGGCAATTTATGAGTCCTTGGAATATGAAAAATTCAGTACGTAAAATTGAATCCTTCGGCAATAATCAAATTCTCCTGACAGACAGAGGTACATTCATGGGGTATAACATGCTCGTTAATGATATGAGATGTTTGCCAATCATGTCTGAGACTGGCTATCCAGTATGTTTTGATGCTACGCATTCTATTCAACTACCTACTTCAATGGGTGATATCTCTGGTGGGCAAAGAGAATATATTCCATGTTTGGTTAGAGCGGCGGCTGGGTGTGGGATAAATGCTCTATTTATGGAGGTGCATGATGATCCAGATAATGCGTTGTCAGATGCCAATACAGTCTTGGACCTAAAATATTTGGAGTGTGTATTGTCTCAAGCTAAAAGAGTTCATGAGTTGCGATTAGATTTATTAAAAGAGTTTGGAGAGGATAATGTTCACAAAGAAGAAGCTAATTGTTTCTGATGTCATGTTAGGCTTAGACCAGTTTTCTGTTCTAGGTGAACAAGCAATACTAAAAGATGCTTTTGAAAAAATGAGTTATTGGAATTTAGGTATTTCGTGCATTGTCAATTCCGAAAAAAAGTTGCTTGGTGTTTTAACTGACGGTGATATAAGACGAAATATACTAAAGATTCAAAAAACATTGTCTCAGCTGTTTGTTGATGATGCTTTAATTCATGCAGTTAAAAAGCCTGTAACGGTATCCTCCTCAACATCATTAAGTCAGGCAATCAATCTAATGGAGGAAAAAAGAATTTGGGATCTTCCAGTGGTAAGTAACAATAATACACTTCAGGGGCTGTTACATTTACACCCTGCCATTAAAGCTTTATTAAATGAGTCATGATGAGGTAAATTTATGAAAAATATAATGGAAGCACGACGTCTGTTGAAGAATAAATTAAAAGCGCGAGAGCGACTTTTTGCAGGTTGGGTTTCTTTTTCTCATCCTTCTATTACAGAGACATTCGCTAGAGTAAATTTTGATTTTATTGCAATTGATATGGAGCATTCAACCATCTCTGTTGAACAAGCTCAGCGTATTATTGCGGCCAGTCAAAGTGCGGGGGTGCCATGTTTACCAAGGCCGGTTTCCCATTCAAATGACTGGATTAAGCCATTATTAGAATCAGGAGCTGACGGGATGCTAATTCAAATGGTGAACAATGCTGAAGAAGTAAAGACGCTCATTGATCATATAAAATATCCTCTAGTTGGCAATCGTAGTTATGGTGTTAATCGAGCACACGCATATGGCTTTGATTTTGATGAGTATGTTACAAGATGGAATGATGACTCAATATTTTTGTTGCAAATTGAGTCCAAGGAGGCGATTAACAATATCAATCACTTACTGGCTTTTGACGAAGTGGATGGTGTTATGGTGGGGCCTTATGATTTATCTGGTTCACTTGGAGTTCCAGGCCAACTTAATCATCCACTTGTTTTAGAGGCATCACAAAAAGTAATTGATGCTTGTAAGAGGTTTGGGAAAAGCTGTGGTACGCAGGTAACTGATCCTGATCATGCAAATGTAAAAGATTTGTTTGATAGAGGGTATACGTATGCCATCTTGGGTTCGGATTTATTTGCGCTATGGAAGTGGTCCGAGCGAATGCAATCACTAATTCCAGATTTTAGAGATGCTAAGATAAAGGAATCCACGGTATAGGTTGAGTATGGATAGACATAAATATTTTGATCAATTATTTAGTTTAGAGGGTAAAAATGCTCTTGTCATTGGAGCAGGCGGACATTTATGTA
>NZIM01000040.1 GCA_002691585.1 Legionellales bacterium | reverse complement strand
TTGGATTTTGAGCAAAAATATTGTCAAGGTCGAGGTGCTAAAAAAAGTTCCCCTGAGGGTTTAATAAATCTATCTCGAGAGCTTCACCCGGAGATGCCAAAGGACATGAAGCAAAAGCTAATTGCTGATGCTAAAAAAGCTTATGAAACGTTAGGTGGTTATGGTGTGCCAAGAATAGATTTTCTTGCAGACATGAAAAAAGGTGAGATATGGTTAAATGAAGTCAATGCAACGCCTGGTTCATTTTCATATTATTTATGGTCTGCAAAACATCAACATAATGGATTTGTTTGGTTGATCAATCATTTAGTTGATGAAGGGTTAAGTATTCACTCCCAGCATTGCATAAAAGACCCAGTACCAAAGATGGCAATGATTTTTGATCGTTAGAACATTCTTAATGGTAATTTAATTTTCAGTTCAAATCGCGTTTTAACCTCTGCGCCTTGACTCAGTACGCTTTTTGGTGTTCAATTGTCAAAGTCGTGGTGGGCGTAGCTCAGTTGGTAGAGCCCTGGATTGTGATTCCGGTTGTCGTGGGTTCGAGTCCCATCGTTCACCCCACTTAATTTTATTTCCACAAATCATCATTTTTTCATTGAGATTGTTGCATATTGTTGATAGTCTAAGTGAATTGAATGCGAGAGTGGCGGAATTGGTAGACGCGCTGGATTTAGGTTCCAGTGGGATATCCCGTGAGAGTTCGAGTCTCTCCTCTCGTACATGAACGTAAAGCGAATAGAGGTAAAATGTCATGGCTTCTTTACAACAAGATGGGTTGAAATGTGAACTTCAGGTAGAGATACCTGTGGATGTCGTCAATCAGGCCCGCAAAGAAAAACTGAACAAAATGAAAAAAGATATCCAGATGAATGGATTTAGAGCCAATCAGGTGCCTGATTTCTTGATCGAAAAGAGGTATGGGAAGCGTCTTACACATGACGTCATGGAGGAGTTGATTTCTTCATCCATTCAAGAAACATTCAAAGAGAAAAAAATCATCCCCGCATCTACACCAAAGCGAGAAGACGAACAACTTGAGCTTGGAAAGCCAATCAAAGTTAAGTTGGTTTTTGAAAGCTTGCCCCAGATTGAGCTTAAGCCAATCAAAGATCTTAAAATTGAAAAGCCAAACGCTGTAGTTGACGCAAAAGCCATCAAAAAGAACATAGATGAATTGGTAGATCAATTTCCTAAGTGGTCATCTGTGAAAAGAGAAGCTAAAAAAGGGGATAGAGTTCAGCTTGAATATACTGCCAAAATTGGAAAGGAATTGTTTAAAAATGGTGATAAAACGTCCTTGAATGGTATTTTAGGTGAGCATCATATTTTTGAGGCTCTTGAGAAAAAACTGATTGGATTAGATGCCAAAAAAGCCCACAAAATATCTATCAAGATGAAAGATGATTTTGCAGATATACCTGAAATGGCTGGAAAAAAGGTCGATTTCGAAGTGACCATCAACGAGATTGAAGAATCCAAAAAGTCAAAGTACGATGACACATTCATTGAGCAAATCATTGGCGAAAAACAAACTAAAAAAGAGTTTGAAGCGATGATTGAAAAAAACCTTAAAAAGCAATATGACAGCCTTGTGAAGCAAATTGCTTATCAGCGTTTAGAAAAAAGTGTTAGTAAAGCATATTCCTTTGAATTACCTGAGAGTATTCTTGAGAATGAGATTAAAGCGCGGGCGTCTAAATTAGAAGAGAAAGAAAAAGAGAAGCTGCTTAAAAAGGGTGTTAAAGGTAAAGATCCTGTCATAACTGCTGCTAAAGATAGTGTTCGGATCGCTTTGCTGGCTGCAAAAGTGTCAGAAGAAGAGAGCATTGTTGTTTCTGAAAATGAATTGGCAGATTACATTTTAAGCTTTTCTCGAAATCAAGAAGACGTTCAGGGATTCTTTAAGTGGTTTATTGAAGATAAAGAACGTGTGTTAGAGACTAGAAATCAACTGATGCATCAAAAAGCAATGGATTTCATGCTTGATCAGATACCGCTTGAGAAGGAAACATCAACATTTGAGCAATTGCAAGCATTAGCAAAGGAGAGTCAAAATGAGCCAAAAAAGAAATAGTTATTTAGTACCAACGGTCGTTGAGAGTACAGGTCGAGGTGAGCGAGCCTTTGACATTTACTCCCGTCTACTTAAAGAAAGAATTATCTTTCTTGTTGGAGAGATCGAACAACATATGGCTAATCTAGTCGTTGCACAGCTTCTTTTTTTAGAGTCTGAGGATCCAAACAAAGACATATCATTGTACATCAATTCACCAGGTGGTGTGGTTAGCGCAGGCCTTGCGATATATGACACCATGCGTTTTATCAAGCCTGATGTAAGCACATTATGCATTGGTCAAGCAGCGAGTGCTGGTGCCTTATTGCTTTGTTCAGGAACAAAAGGAAAGCGCTTTTGCTTACCTCATTCGACCGTCATGATTCACCAGGTGTTAGGTGGGTACCAAGGACAAGGGTCAGACATTGAAATTCATGCTAAAGAAACAATGAGAATTGGAAATTTAGTAAATAAAATCATTGCAGATAATTCCAGTCAGCCTATTGATCAAGTAAAAAAGGACACGGATAGAGATAATTTTATGACTGCCGACCAGGCTGTTAACTACGGCTTAGTTGACTCTGTCATTGATAATCGTCGTTGAAGTTTTCCTGATCGACCCCACATATAAATCACGGGCGTGAATGTCACAGATTTTTGTGATAACATGAATGTATATCAAAGGGAAGTAAGAAATGGTAAGCAATGATGAACTCTTGAGCTGCTCATTTTGCAGTAAAAACCAAGACGAAGTGAAAAAACTAATCGCCGGACCCGGTGTTTACATTTGTAATGAATGTGTTGACCTGTGTGTGGACATTCTTCATGAGGAAATTGAAAAGGTTTCTACGAACGATCCAGAGGGTAAACTACCAACCCCAAAAGAACTTAAACAATTTTTGGATCAATATGTGATTGGTCAAAGTGAAGCAAAAAAAGTACTCTCTGTTGCTGTCTACAATCACTATAAACGCATTAGTACATTATCTAAAAGTGATCGAACCATTGCCATTGGTAAAAGTAATATTTTGATGATTGGTCCTACAGGGTGCGGTAAAACTCTATTGGCTCAATCTTTAGCAAATAAATTAAATGTTCCATTTTGTATTGTAGATGCAACCACATTAACTGAAGCTGGTTATGTGGGTGAGGACGTTGAAAACATTGTACAGAAGTTGTTGCAAAACTGTGATTATGATGTTGAAAAAGCACAAAAAGGGATCATTTATATCGATGAAATTGATAAGATTTCTAGAAAAGGTGACGGCCCATCCATTACGCGTGATGTTTCAGGAGAAGGTGTCCAGCAAGCATTGTTGAAGCTTATAGAGGGATCTGTTGTATCTGTTCCACCACAAGGCGGTCGCAAGCATCCAAACCAAGAATACATTCAAGTAGATACCTCAAATGTACTTTTTATCTGTGCAGGTGCGTTTGCGGATTTAGATAAAATCATCGTAGAAAGAAGCTCTCACAGCTCCATCGGATTCGGTGCAGATGTCAAGCATAAACAGATCGAACGCAATCTTGCAGACACATTGCAAACAGTTCAAACCGAAGATCTGATTAAGTATGGCTTAATTCCAGAATTTTTGGGACGTCTTCCTGTTACTGCAATACTTGAAGAGCTTGATCATGGAGCCTTAGTTCGAATCATGCGTGAGCCAAAAAATGCTATACTTAAACAATATGAGCACTTGTTTTCGTTAGATAATGTTGAGGTGGAATTTACAGATGAAGCTGTCAGCGAAATTGCCCGAAAAGCAATACGACGAAAGTTAGGTGCGCGGGGATTACGATCCTTGACGGAGAAAATATTGATGGAGACAATGTATCAGATCCCGTCAATGAATAATGTTAGTCGAGTTGTCATCGATGAGAACGTTGTTAGTCAGGAGTCAGACCCCATATTAGTGTTATCAACAGACAGAAAAAAGAAAAAGAATTAGATAATGAAAGACGAAACTACTCAAAAAGAATTATTATTACTACCTTTAAGGGATGCCGTGTTGTTTCCAAACATGGTTGTTCCATTATTTATCGGTAGAGATAAATCGATTAAGGCAATGGAGCTGGCTATCGAAAAGGAAACCAATGTTTTTTTGGTAACACAAAAAGACGTTTCTACTGAAAATCCAAAGAAAAAAGATTTGTATGCAGTTGGAACCGTTGCAAAAATCATTCAGATTTTAAAATTGCCCGAGGGAACCCTGAAAGTATTGATTGAGGGACTACAACGGGCAGTATTAGTGGATGTTCAAGATGATGGTGTCGTGATGACTGGAATCGTGAAACCACAAGAAGACAACGAACGAGAGCTTGTTGATCAGGGCGTATTTACAACCTCTGCAGGTGATAGTGTTGACATTCAAGTACTTTTACGAGCATTGGATACACAATTTACAGAATATGCAAAATTAAATGAACGACTATCCAGTGATGTTCTAGGCTCCATGCGTGGGTTAAGTTATCCTGGACGTCTAGCCGATTTGATCTCTATTCATTTGCCTTTATCAATAGAACATAAACAGAATATTTTAGAAACCATTGATGTTCACGATCGAGTTGAGCTTGTTTTATCGTATCTTCAAAAAGAAATGGAATGGCTGCGGGTTGAAAAAAATATTCAGAAAAAAGTACGTGACCAGATTGCTGAGGATCAAAAAAAATATTTTAACCGAGAGAAACTTAAAGCCATTCAACAAGAGTTGGGTGAAATGGATGGTGATGGCGGTGATGTCAAACAGCTTCTATCCAAAGTGAAAGCATTAAAGCTACCTAAAGAAACATTTGAAAAAGTGGAATCTGAAATCAATAAACTCGCATTGATGCCACCAATGTCAGCCGAATCAACGGTCATACGAAATTGGGTTGATTGGGTCATCGATTTGCCTTGGGGTAAGAAAAACCGTAATCAAACGACCCTTCAATCTGCGATGGAAGTATTAGATAAAGATCACTATGGTCTTGAGAAAGTAAAAGAAAGAATTGTAGAGTATCTTGCTGTTTTGAAAAAGGTTAAAAAAGTAAGAGGTTCCATCATTTGTTTAGTAGGACCTCCGGGAGTGGGTAAAACATCTCTTGGAAAATCGATTGCTAAAGCGATGGGACGTTCTTTTGTTCGTATATCCCTTGGAGGGGTCCGCGACGAAGCTGAAATTCGTGGACATCGTAAAACGTATATTGGTGCAATGCCAGGTCGCCTGATTAAAGCGATGAAGCGCGCTAAAGTTTCCAATCCGCTCATTGTACTTGATGAAATCGACAAGATGGGTATGGATTATCGGGGTGATCCAGCATCGGCATTACTCGAGGTTTTAGATCAGGAACAAAATTCAAGTTTCGTAGATCATTATCTTGAATTGGATTATGACCTATCGGATGTCATGTTCATTACTACTGCTAATACACTTGATATCCCAGCTCCATTACTTGATCGAATGGAACTGATTCGTATCGCTGGATACACAGAGTCTGAAAAGCTGAATATTGCAAAGTCCTATTTGGTACCAAAATCAATTAAAGCTTGTGGATTAACAGGGGACGATGTTCAGATTGATGATAAGTTAATTTTAGAAATTATCCAAAGGTATACTCGTGAAGCAGGGGTGCGTGAGTTAGAGCGCCTATTCATGAAAATTTGTCGAAAAATTGTCAAAATTCAAATGGAAAAAAGTCAAGGGAAAATCAAATTAACGCATGACCACCTTAAAGATTTCCTTGGCGTGGTAAAATTTGACCATGGTGTTGTAAAAGACAAAGATCAGCCAGGTTTAGTGCGCGGTATGGCTTGGAATCAAGTTGGAGGCGATCTTCTAATGATCGAAGCACTTACAATGCCAGGAAAGGGTGATTTAATATTCACGGGCAGCCTTGGTGAGGTAATGCAAGAATCCGTTAAAACTGCAAAATCAGTCGCAAGAGTTAAAGCTAAATTTGATAAACCAGAGTATTATCAAAAAACTGACATACACGTTCACGTTCCAGAGGGTGCAACTCCAAAAGATGGCCCTAGTGCCGGTATTGCCATTTGTACAGCTATTGTATCTGCTATTACAAACCAAGACGTGGATGCGCGCCTGTCCATGACCGGTGAAATCACTCTTCGTGGAGAGGTGTTGCCAATAGGTGGATTGAAAGAAAAACTATTAGCGGCACATCGTGGTGGGATTAAAAGAGTTGTGATTCCTAAACAGAATGAGCGTGATCTTGAGGAAATTCCTAAAGTCATTCAAAAAGATTTAAAAATATTCCCTGTCAATTCCATTGATGAAGTATTGAAAATTGCATTCACAAAACATTGAAGGGTATAGTAGCCTTTAATTGTTTAATGTCGGACCACTGCCACCTTCGCCTTCGCCGTCGTCTTTATCATTACTTTCTTTGATTGGATCTTGCTGAGTTGATCTTATGTCTTTTACGAGTCCTGTAGCCTCATTTGAGGGTGCTTTTTCCATGATTGTATCGTTGAGTGTTTTGAGTGTTTGTATCTTTTGGTCGGCACCTTTATTTTCACATTTTTCTAGTTGTTTGATAATACGTTCTTGAAATGTATAATTTTCATTAAATTCTTGATAGTCTTTAGTTTCTAAAGCATTTTCGTATATCTCAATTAATGCATCTGCCTGACTCATAGGATCACCATTTTTAATCTCTCCTTGCATGGATGCTACTTCTTTGACAAGACCTATTGAAGGTGATTTTTTGACGATTTCATCATTTAACTTTTTTAGTGTTTGTATTTTTTGGTCAGCATCTTTACTTTCACATTTTTCTAGTCGTTTGATAATGTGATCTTGGAATGAAAAATTTTCATTATATTCTTGATAGTCCTTATTCTCTAAAGCATTTTCATATATCTCGATTAATGCATCTGCTTGACTCATAGGATCCTCATTGTCTAGTTCTGATGATATAAGATCATCTTTAGCTGGATTGATTGTTCCTTGTTCACGTATGTCAACATGATCTGTCAAGGCATCATGCAAAGAGTATATAATGCTGTCACTATTGCTACCTTCTACCTGAATTATCTTATGACTTAATTCGTCTAGCTTCTCTTCCTCAACAGGGTTTTCTTGCATTTTATTGTTGTATTGATACAAAGTGTAGACTATTGCAGCAAGCAAAATCACAGCAGGAATTAGCCATGGTAGGGCAACCATCACTCCTATCGTAGCTACGGCAAGTGTTGGGAATAATATGGCAATGCAAACCTTAGCAACTAAAATGGTAGAAGAAAACATCACGGATGCTCGAATCATTTTATGTAATTGTTGTGTTTCGTTTGAAGTATCTACCATTTCTTTACCACCACGAATGACGTTCACAGCACACAATATAAACACAGTTGCTGCGATTCCTAAACCAATTGGTGTGAAAGGTAAAATAAGATGAAATGTAACAATGAGTACCGAAATTAAAAGATCTAATCCAACGGATAGTATTAAATCCTTTGAATTATATTGTTGTTCAGACATCTCCTGTTCCATATTTTCAATGGCTTTATCAATTATTTCGATTTCTTGAGGTGACACATTATCATTTGTTTTTAGAAGATCGCTTATGAAGGTCTTCCAGTATTTATTGTGATTAGAGTATTTTGTTTCAGAAAATTGCTTTAATGCGGCTCTTAATTTAATTTTAAGTGATTCATCTACTTTCAAATCATTGATTTTAAGGTGAGCAATAGTACGGTTTTTGATGTTCGGTCTATCGTCCTCTTCGAAAACATAATCCTGATCACTCATTTGTTGGATTTTTTCTATATTTTCTAATACTTCCTTCTTTGCTGTTTGTTCATCAATAACAACCTTGACTACCAGTGCAAGGCTGATGAGACATGTTCCTCCAATTAGACCTAATGCTGCTAATTTTGCCACTAAGGGTAACATGCTTTCGACGGTGATTAACATGACCTCCATAACACAGGCTGCTATGGACATTCGATATGCTTGTTTTAAAAGAGGTGTTTTATTATTACTTTCTTGATCTGATTTTCTAAATGCTGAAAAAATTCCATAACTACAACACATGACAATACCAGTGAGGATAAGAATTTCACCAACAATGGGGACTAATAAAAGAATTACAATTAATATTGCAGCGAGTAGTGCTGATAAGCTTACTTTGGTGGTTTTATCGATTTCTTCGTCGTCGTTATGTGGGATTTTTTCTTTTTGTTCTAATAGATTGTTTAACGCATTTTCTTCTAATACAATGTTGTCTCGGGTTTGTTGTTCTTTATTGAGGGCCTCCATTTGAGTTGGAGGAATGCGATTGATTGTACTTTGTATTTCATTGGGTGATTGTGTTGCTATTATGAGCTGTAAACTATCAGGAATGTCATTACCGTAGTAATGTTGTATATCACGTTTAATATAATCAAGTTTTTCTTGTTGGATATTTTCATCCCCTTGTGATAGATTCATTTCGCTGATGCGTCTAAATTGATCAATGAAATCTTTTTCTAGAAGCTTTTTATTTTGGTCAAGGATGGATTTGGCAGTTTTATAATATTCTTTTGCCTTAGTAAAGTCTGTTGACGCTGATAATTCATTTTTTAATGAATTATATTCACTCGCTCTATTGATGTTTAACTGAGATGAGATTGTCTCAGCTGATGATTTTGGCTGTTCTTGCATATCCATTGCTCTACTAACCCTTTAATTATAATACATTTTTGGATTTAAAAATAAAAAATTCGACATTATGAATTTAAATGTGCCATACTTCAAAAAGATTTTAAAAAGGGTGGGATTGATTGTTATTTTTTCTTGTGCCCCAAGAGCAATCAATCCCAGTAATGCTGAATTTTATTGTTGTAAGAATACTATGACATATAAAACTTAAATAAATCTTAAATATAAAATTATAATGGATATTTTTAATAAGGGTGGATTGGCTGTTTTTTACGTTTTTCTTGTTGTGCCCCAAGAACAACCAATCCCAGTTATGCTGAGTTTTATTATTGTTTGATTGTATAGTGCCAGATTAAACTTAAGGAAATATTAACATCCAAAAATAATTGTAAAAAAAATGAAATTAGCTTAATTTGAATCCATGACCACTTTTAAAACATCCATTGATCTTCATTCCAAACAATTTGGTACTCAGAAAAAGTTCATGGAAAAGTGCTTGAATCGAGTACATGACCTCTATGAACATCAATCAGAATCATTAAAACCGATTATCACTCAATCGAGAAATAATTTAAGTGTTTGGTCTAGAATTTATTTGTTAATCGATCAAGAGAGTCCATTTTTAGAGATTATGCCAATTGCAGGTGATGGAGCTCGTCCATGTGGTGCAATATGTGGTTTAGGTAAAGTATCAGGATGCTGGGTGGTTCTATTTGCGAATGACCCATCCATATTAGGGGGTGCATTGACATCCTATGTGTATGAGAAATGGGCTCGAGCACTTGAAATATCAAAAGAAAATCATTTGCCATACATAAGTCTTGTTCAATCTGCAGGGTTTGATTTGCGTCAAAAAGCGAGTAATCATTCTAGTAAAAATATTCAAATGCCTCATTTTGGTTCAACAGGAAAGGAATTTTATGATCTAACCCAGTTATCAGCAAATGGCATTCCAACAATTAGCATTGTGTTTGGCTCAGCCACAGCCGGTGGGGCATATCAACCAGCACTTTCTGATTACACCATTATGGTAAAAGACCATGCACAGGTTTATTTAGCAGGTCCACCACTTTTGAAAATGGCCACAGGACAAATTGTTGACGGTGAATCATTGGGTGGTGCCAACATGCACTGTAAAACATCTGGATTAGGTGATTATCTTTGCCATGATGAAGTGGACGCAATCATGCAATGTAAAAAAATTGTCAACACATTCCAACGAAGTGAATCATCGGTTTTAAGTTATCAAAAACCAGTTTACGCATTAGAGGATTTAATGGGGTGGCAGCATCCTGAGCATAAAATGCCAGTAGATGTTAGAGAATTAATCGTACGATTGATTGATGATGAATCTGAGGTGCGTTTTAAGCCTGATTATGGCATTCAAATGGAATGTGGTTTTGGTACTATTTTTGGACACAAAGTGGGGTATATCGCAAACCAAGGTGTCATACTCCCAGAGGCTGCAATGAAAGCAGCGCATTTTGTACAATTATGTAATCAAAATGCCTGTCCGATCATTTTTTTACATAACACTACAGGCTTTATGGTCGGTGAGTCATATGAGCAGTCAGGTATCATTAAATACGGTGCACAATTGATCAATGTGATTTCAAATTCATCTGTACCACATATTAGTTTAATTTTTGGTGCGTCATATGGTGCTGGAAATTATGCGATGTCTGGCAAAGCATTTAATAATCGCTTTATTTTTTCTTGGCCAAATGCTCGGGTAGGTGTCATGGGTGAAAAGCAAATCGCAGGGGTCTTGGGCTTATTGAAAGAGGCTAAAGCAAGAAAATTGAATAAACCATTGGATGTAAAAGAACACGCGGCATACTTACAAGCAATTGAAGAGGCTGCTCGAGAGGATTCAGATGCCATAACTATGTCTAGATTATGCGCTGATGATGGTATCATTGATCCAAGAGATTCCCGAACAGTATTAGGAATATGTTGTGACATTGTCTATGCACAGCCAATCGTTGGCCAAAAGAACTATGGGGTATTTAGATTTTGAACGCCATAAGACGTTTACTCATTATTAATCGTGGTGAGGTTGCATTAAGAGTAATGACAACTGCTCGTCGCTTAGGAATACAAACTATTGGTATTTTTACACCTGATGATACCACTAGCACTCATGTGAAAGCTTTTGATGTCCTGCATGAGGTCGGAAGTTATACCGATCAACAAGCAATTTTAAGAATAGTGAAACAACATGGTGTTGATGCGATTCATCCCGGCTATGGCTTTCTTTCAGAGAATCCTGATTTTGCAGCAAAAGTGATCGAGTTGGGTGTGATATGGGTGGGTCCGAATTTAAAAGCCATTCAGACGTTATCGTGCAAAGCGTCGACTACTCAACTGGCAAAGTCACTCGGTGTTCCTATCCTTACAATTGATAAGACAAAAGAGCAACTGACATCCGATGATTTTCCATTAATGATTAAAGCGCGAGCAGGCGGCGGTGGGCGTGCCATGTGTCCGGTTTTAACAAAGGACACCTTTGAAAAAGATCATGCATTTGTTTTAAAAGAAGCCAAACAAATATTTGATGATGAATCAATTATTTTTGAGTCGTATAAAGAAAACGTAAGGCATATTGAAGTACAAGTTCTTGGTGATCAACATGGTCATATTATTCATGTTTTAAACCGTGATTGTACGGTACAACGCCGAAACCAAAAAGTCATTGAGCAGGCTCCAGCATTGGGCATTGATTCTCATTTGATGGAGAGCATATATACTGCTGCATTATCTTTGGCCAAAGCATTGAAATACGATTCACTAGGGACATTTGAATTTTTGGTTGATCCAATACAAAAAGCATTTTGGCTCATTGAAGGCAATCCAAGATTACAAGTAGAACACGGTGTGACTGAAGCAATTACAGGCATTGACCTTGTAGCATGGCAGTTAAAGGTTGCCTCTGGCGCACCTTTAACACTCCAACAAGCAGCTATTCAAGCAAATGGTCATGCAGTGCAAGCAAGGGTATATGCAGAAAACCCATACCATCAAGGATTACCGAGTGTTGGATTAATTCGGTCTTTACAGTTTTCACACCATCCAAATGCTCAATTCCATTGGAGTATTCAATCAGGTAGCCAAGTAACAACCACAGTGGATCCAATGCTTGGTAAGATCATTGTACACTCAGAGGACTACCACTCGGCGATTAATACTCTAGGGTTAATTGTTTCTGAAAGTTTTATTGCAGGCATCATGACCAATTTATCTTGGATTGGTCGTTTAGTCATGCATCAACAATTCATTGAGAATGATTACCACATTAAAACATTTTCGAATTGGGTGGAAAGGGAAAATGAATACCACTCACCAACACTGATCGGTGCACTCATATTCATTATCACTTCATTGAAACAGTCCCCCTATGCATTGATGGGATGGACTAATCGAGGTCAACGATGGTCCATCATTCGATTGAAAGATTCTAATCAATCCCATTCAGTGTACTATCAAGTGAAAGGAGAGGGACACATTCAGATAGAGGGCCTAGGAAACATTTCCATTATGGACATACAACCAAAGTCTATTCAGTTCTCGATTAATGGTGAAGTATGTCGAGTCCATTATTGCCTAGAGGATAACCAGGTATTTTTTAAGCTTGGACATGATTCACATCAGTGTCAAAAAATTACATTTGATGATGTGCCGGTCCTTTCTACAAATGAGTCTCAATCCACAGTATTTTCAGTCATTCCGGGTGTCATTGTTAATATTGTTATCAATGAAAACGACACTGTTCAGAAAGGACAGCATTTATTTACCATTGAAGCGATGAAAATGCATCACGAAATCAAATCGCCGTGTCAGGGTGTTCTAAAGACACTCAATGTACGATTGCATCAGGTCATTGATGTCACTGATTTAATGGCTACTGTAGAACCAGTCAAAGCACTCAGTGATGAAAGAGTATGTCATGAATGACGAATATGGGGGTAGGGTATGTTCCACGATAAAGCACTAAAAATCATAGATGGTCTTTTTTTAACAGTAGGGTATGTTGGTGTTTTGATGCTCTTACAAACCATGATGATGTCATTTAAATCCAGTGATATCATTTACATCGGATTACTTTTTAGTACACTTGGTCAGCAAATCGCGCAATTTAATATTTTCTTATTGTTAGGTGTTGTGTGTTTATATATTGTGTATCAATATGTTCACCTTGAAATCAAAACCTCAAAAAAAGCGGTTTTTTTGAAAAAAGTTTCAATAGCGGTCAATTGGACACCGATGATTTCAATCTACAGTTTATTATTGATGTTTATTCCTATGATGGAGCATCATTTGACTCGCCAGGACCTCTTGGTAAGTGATCACTTAGTTCCAATACTGGGGTTAGTGTGTGGTTTATATTCTTTTCTTGGATCAATACTGTATGTTGTGTTGGTATATGTGACCTACAAAAACGCCACCACCATGAAAAAATCCACACAATTTGTTCCAATCACCGCATCGATTTTTGCAATAACTCCCTACGTTCATTTTTTTGCAGTACCTCTCATTATTCGAGAACTCATGTTTCAGGTAAAGCACCAAGCGAGTACCTCATACCATTTAATGGCATTTTTTATATTCAATGGCCTAACATTTTTGCTGGAGTGTTGTATGTTATTTGCAACCAATGATCTCTTTCAACAATGGTTGCCATGGTGTTGGATAATTAGCAACTTTATTTTATTCCAGTGGGTTGTGATTTTAATGAAAGAAATTGTCTTTAAGCAATCTGATACATACCCTGTAAGAAAAAAATCCGTTTAATTTGACTCGGTCCTTGGTTTTAGATAGTTTAATACTAATATTGTAATTGTAGGTCCTAATAATGCTTAATCATTTGTTTCTTTTAATTTTTCTCGGTTTAGTTGCATCAGTGTATTATGCGGTTTGCAAATTAATATACCCAAGAAAGAAGGATGTTCATTTAAAAGTTGTCCTATCGGTAGCCGTTCTAGGTTGGTTATCATTTGCGTTACCACTGATGTTCCCCTCTCGTGGAGCGATATGGGTTTTTGTGATTGCTCTAGGCTTTGCAGCAATTATATATTCTGTAGTATTAGCCTCAATGTATTTCATTAAAAACAAAGGAGTGCCTTTGAAGACATCCTTAGGGGGTTTGATTGCATCCTTTTTAATGATGTCTCCAGAAAAGACTGGTTTATTAATAGGTTGGTCCGCAATAATCATTTTTATCTCCTCAGCTTGGTTTTGTGTCTTACATTGGCACATAAAAACACTGAATGCTGGTCCTGACAAGATCAAGTTTATGAAGAGAACTGCAATCTTTGTACCTTATCTTCCATTAGTAACATTTTTTGCTGTTTTTTTAACGTTTTTTTCGGTTCTTTTTCCTCATGCCACTACTAAAAGTACATTCTTATCTCTTTTATTAAGTCTTAGCTACTTCATCGGAATACTGCTTTTTGTTGGTCTTGTCATCTTAAATGTTCTGACTTTGATGTTATTGTTTAGAACTATACGAAATGCCAATATTTGCCAAAAACCAACTCTTTTTTCACCAGTTTTTTCAATTTTTTTAATGTCAATACCAGTAATTTCACCCTTTGTGGTTCCGTTTGTCATGAAGGACCTATGGACTAAAACATATGATTTAAAAAAGATACCAACTTTCTTTTACTATTATATCGGTTGTTCTATTTTTATGGGTGTTGTTCATTTATTACTTAGTAAATCCTCATTTATATTAATGGGCATCTACATACTATTTTCTCTTGTGGTGCATCAATGTACGTTAATTTTCCTTCGGATGATTGCGATTAAGCAAATTGATAAATACGCAAAATTTCAAAAGCCAGCTGAAACTGCAAGTTAATGCCACAAGACCTGATATGCCATCATGAAAACGATGGCATACATCATATTGCTCTTAATCGTCCTAAAAAACGTAATGCTTTAAACATCGCTATGATGAAATCACTCACAGCGTTGCTTAATACCATTAATGCCATAAATACATCAAAAGGAATTTTGATCACAGCCAATGGTCCTGCTTTCAGTGCAGGTGCAGATCTTTCAGAGATGAAAGAGCGGCCATCGGAGATAACACATGCCTTATTGGATTTAGTGGCGGCTTTAGAAAAGAATCAGCTGATGATGAATATAATGATCGAGGAAGACGTTTTTGCTGGTGCACATATTTTAATCGGCTTTGCACACAGCGTCATGGCTTTAGAATCAGTACGTTTTAAATTACCAGAAGTAGAGCGTGGCATATGGCCTTTTCTAGTGATGTCTGTTTTAAAGCGATCAATGCCGCACAAGCATGCTTGGAAAATGATGCTGACAGCAAAAGCCTTGGATGCTACAAAAGCATGCCATTATGGTTTAATATCAGACGTTGAAGATTCAAAAGATGCTCTCAATCAAAGGGTAAATGAATGGAGTCAAATGGTTCGATCATTGGATGTTACTACAGTAAAAAGAGCCACTCATGCGTGGTCAAAATTAGATGAGCTATCCTATGTTGATGGTCATTCGATGTGTGGGAAGTTATTGTTAGAAACATTGCAACACAGTGAAGCAACCTCTTTACTAGATTTTTAATCTCAGCAGTTATTGAGTAATTTTTTTCTTATAATAAAGATCGCTTAAAATCATTAAACTAGCAAGCACTGTGGTGATGATACCAACGCTTGAAATGGATAAACCAATGATTGAGGAGCAAAAACCAGTGAGAGCCGAAAAAGAAAATCTTACTGCGCCTAAGATTGCAAGGATCGTTGCTGTATTGGTTTTAAATTCTCGTATGGCTCCCCACAAAGCACTGCTACACATCAAACCTGCACCCATGATAATGACAATCATTGGAATAAGAAATCCAGCATGAGTAATACCAAATGCCTCATAACAGAGCAACATGATCAATCCACCAATAAAAATAAGGGAGTTACTCCACATGACGACTTCACGAACAGTAAGGTGTTGTAACATTTGCGAACAATATAAATTTGTAAATGAGAAACAAAGGGCAACAACAGCAAAATCAATACTAAAATGCGTTAAGGAAACATGCAGATGATCAAGAAGAATTGTTGGTGCTTGAGAGGTAAATATAAAACACGTGGATTGAGTAACAGCACACCCTAATCCATAAAAATAGGTGTTAGGATGACGAAAGAATGTTTTCAGGGAATGGATGTTAAATTGATCATGTGTGATGTTGTCGTCGTTGAATTGGCTGAAATAGTGTAATGTAAACAACAAACTTACAAGTGATGCAACGGTTAAGATTGCAAATATGGACTGCCATTCATAATGTGCAATCAAGAACGTCCCAGTAGCAGGTAATGTGATCCAGCAAAGTCCAATGGATGCATTGAGAGTGCCAATGATCCCGGTTGTTTTATTTGGATCGTTATATGTTTGTCGCGCATACGCGTATGCAATTAATAAAATCCCTGAGCATCCTAATGCTTCGATGATTCGAGCATATAATAACGTAAGATAGTTTTCTGCAAAAAGAGCATTGATATGGCCGATGATTAATACACATAATGATGCGATGACGATTTTCTTTTGACCAAAAATATCGGTTAATGGTCCAACGATGAGCATGCTCAGTCCCAACGTGAGAACAAAAAATGACTGCGTATGTAACATTTGTTCTACAGGAACTTGAAAGATGGTTGCTAATTTTGGAATGGCAGGTAGGTATAAGTCAAGGCAGGCAGCAAACATCGTTGCCCAAGGAAGAAGTAAAAGCAGTAACATGACGTAGTTTTGTTTTAATGTCTGATGTGGGGCTACGGATTGCATCATCCCTCCTAGCGTTAGGAGGAATATTGACTGAGTTTTAAAATGATGTCAAGCGCTATTTTTAATGGTTGATGCAGGAAGTAAATCTTCTGGATTATCAATTACATCCCATGTTAAATGTTCTGAGAAAAAGAAGGTCTCGTCATAATAAACAATGTCTTTAATGTTTGTTGTATCATTTGATCCAAGTGTGAACTTAAGGAAAGTATGTCCTGCCTCTTGGTTCACGTGATGAATGTAAATCTTTTGGTTTATTTCTTTAGCTTTTAAATGCAGTGGCATAAATAACTCCGGGATGGTTGGAGTATTAAAAAGTGATACGCTTTGTAAACTATGATGATCGTTGTCTGTGTCATCCGATGTTGTGGTTGAATCTGATGTTGTGCAACAAATAGGGGATGTAATTTCTTTAACGGGATTGTCCATATATTCTGTCATTCCAATGAGGTATTGAGCAATCAAGTGGAAGAAACAATTACCATCTCTTGGTGTGAAAAACATGTTTGAGTGGATTGAAAAGTGACCTGTGGTATACACAATAGGTAGCGTGATGATTGGGTGTTGTTGTTCGCCATAATTTAAAGTTGCAATCGTTGTTTGCCCTTGTTGTATTTCAATACAAAACTTTACTTTAAATAAAATGCCAACTTGTTGATAAAAGTTATACATCATGTCAAATTTATCTTGTTTGAATACTGATAAGACATCCTCAAATGAATTAGTGTTGAGGTTTTGCATGCAATCTTTCAATGCTTCTTCTGGGTATTCACAGAAAATCAATTCAGGGTTAGATTTTATGATCTCAATGGATTCATCCAATTCGTTAATGATCGTATGCATTTCATCTGTAAATTGTGCGTCCACTTCTTCATTAATGTACTTTTGAAATTCTTCTTTTTCACTACCAATGCATTTTAATAAATCGAAGAAGAAAACACGAAATACCTTGTGGAAATTCATTTCATGCCGGTCTTTTCTGAGTATTTCTAAAATATTATTTTTTGTGAATAAATCCACTAGTATTTGAATAATGGATAACCGCCTTTGGAAATCCTCTATTTGCTTTTTTGTTAATTCGAGGTGAGGGGTAACATATTGTCTTTTTTGAAATATGTCTTCCAATGAGTTTCCAAATTTTCGACCATTTAAAGGAAATGGATTGAGCACTTCACATTTTTGTTTTTTTTGGGGTAATAATTGCTCTTCAAAGGGTCCAGATGCGTGTTTTTGATCATTCGTCCCTTGATGTGACCTACTATCAGCATCGTACGTATCGTCTTGGCAATACGCTTTAGCTTGTGTGACTGCGGTAAACGAACTATGTTCACTTAAGGGGCTAAGGACAACTTCCTCTTCAGGG
>NZIM01000039.1 GCA_002691585.1 Legionellales bacterium | reverse complement strand
TGATTTTAACTATTATGTTAATGTTTTATGGGGATCAGCTAAACAGCGTAATGTCGCAAATAAAGTGTTCACCAGTATACCTAATATATATGTATCAGATAGAGTTTCTTTGCCCGGTGATTATGGTATTACCAGTAAGGATGATATCGAAGCGTTTAACATTCGACTAAAGTATTCGCTTGCAACTCCAACTCAGATGTTGTCAAACTCTACCGCTTTTTGGATGGCTGGTGAGTTGGCAAATAAAGATTGGGATTATAAAAAAATTGATATTCCAGGATTAACGACAGGATTTCCTACTGGTATTAAGGAATATCCAGCACCTAAATAGATAGTGGATGTATTGTTATTTTCTAGAATGATTAATTCTTATGTAAAGCATGTTGAATTTTTAGAATTCTTTTAGAAATAATCTGAGTTAAAGTGTAATCACTCAAGCCATTGGCATCAATGATGCAATCAATCGGCATAGAGGGTGGTTGCTTATAGAATTCTTCTTTACAGATTAAAATTGTAATGATATCGGTGGTTGGCCAAAACTGATGGATTAACTGCCCAATTCCTTGATCAAAGCGTCCTTCTAAAATAACGTTTAATCCTGCTTCGTGATACTGCCCAGCAGTTTGAATATCATTTAAAGTGATAATGTGCTGATGAGTCTGCGTATACAACATGGATTTGATCTTGATGGGATCTTTTTTTATCGCCATTAAGCTTCCATCAATTGCAATTGGTATAAATATTAAATTACTACAAAAAAGTCTTTCGGCGACGGGATAACTTATTGAGTATGCTTTAGTATTATAATTTTCAATACATACTATCATACTATTATTATAGCAATTATGACACCATTGTGGCAATTTAACTGCGTATTTCCAGTGTACAAGGTTTCCTGCTATAATTTAAGGATCATAAACAAAAGGTGTGCAATGAGCAAAATACATGAATCATTCAAATTGATTAATGAAGTGAATAATCAGCAGTTAGGGCAAACATTATACGATACCCTGCATCCAAAGAGTGGGGCTCGTCATATTCACATTGAAACACCCGATGAAGAAAATGTTTTCATGGTTACGTTGAAAACAATACCAAAAGACCATACTGGTGTTGCCCATATACTAGAACACATTGCACTATGTGGAAGCAAAAATTTTCCGGTACGTGACCCTTTCTTTATGATGCTAAGGCGGTCATTAAATACTTTTATGAATGCCTCTACTGCAAACGACCATACATCATATTACTATGCATCAAAGAATAAGCAGGACTTTTTTAATTTAATGAGCGTTTATAATGATGCAGTTTTCTTTCCAAATTTAACAGAAATGGACTTTTTACAGGAAGGCCATCGATTAGGGTTAAAAAACTCTTCAGATTTAAACGGTGGACTGCAATTTAAAGGTGTTGTTTATAATGAAATGAAGGGGGCTATGAGTGACATTAACTCACAAATGTGGCAGAGAATGAATTTTCATTTGTACCCTAATACTACGTACCGTTTTAATAGTGGTGGAGAGCCATCTGACATACCTAACCTGGACTATAACGCACTATGCGACTTTCATGCGTTACATTATCACCCTGAGAATGCCATTTTCATGACGGTTGGAAATATTAAGCTACATGATCTTCAAGAGAAAATACATGATCAAGTATTACATCATTTTGATACGATCGATAAAAAGCTTAATGTGCCGCTTCAATCTTCCTTCAAAGGTATGAAAACAGTATTTGAAAAACTGCCTTTTAAGCCACAATCTGATAAGGATGCACATCATATAAGGGCATGGTTGTGGCCAGAGTCAACTAATTTAAGGGAATGGCTTTTAGCCAAAGTTGTTGGATCCATCTTAATCGGTGATTCTGCTTCTCCTCTTATGAGAATGTTAGAGACCACATCATTAGGAAGTTGCCCCTCATCGTTAACAGGTGTTAATAATTATTTTCGTCAAATGAGCTTTTGCGTCGGAATTGAGCAATCAAGACCGCAAGATCAAAATGAATTTTCAGACCAGGTTGATCAAATCATTAAAAAAGTCATAGATGAGAAAATTCCTCAACAAAGACTTGAGGCTGTTTTTAATCGTTTTGAGCTTTCATTAAGAGATCGATCAAGCGCTTATCCATATGGTTTACAGTTGATTCATCGTTGTTTAGGTCCCGCATTACATGGTGGCGAAGTGGAGTCATTTTTGTTTATGAGCGATGCATTGTCATCGATTAGAAAAGAAGTGCTGAATTCAAATATGATTTATGATTGGATGGACCAATGGCTTATACGTAATCCACACCAGGTATTGTACTGTGGACAGCCTGACGAGAATACGCTGAAAGCGCAAATCCAAGCGGAGCAATCTCAATTGGACTCAATCAATCAAACGCTTTCAGAGAGTGATCGAGAGGCGATTGTACACAAAGATGAACAACTTGATTTGCATCAAAAGCAGCCTCAAGATGAAAGTGTTTTACCGAAAATCCAATTATCAGAAATACCAAAAGATATGAAGTTTTTGGATGCCCCAAATCATCCTTCTTTGGGTTTAACAATTGACCATTATACTAGGCCAACCAATGGACTTGTATTTCAAAAGTTCATCATCGATTTGCCTGAAACTCATGGTGAGACATTACAATATCTGGCGTTGCTTACGGATTGCTTAAGTGAAGTTGGTGTAGCAAAAACTAGTTATTTAGAGCGACAAGAGGAGTACTCTTATTACACAAGTGGCATGGGGCTTGATATCGATATTCTGACCCATCTAAAAAATAAAACCAACCATGTTGTATTATCATTGACTACTAAATCTTTATCAAACTACTCAGAGGATGCTTTAAAGCTACTAACAAGTATGTGGAAGCAGCCTCGTTTTGATGAGAAACAGCGATTAAAGGAATTAGTTTCCCAAATTCGTTCATCCGAAATGGACGCAGTGGCATATAATGGCCATCGATTTGCGATGACAGCAGCGTGGGCGATGATTTCACCAGCAGGTCAAATATCTGAACAAATTGATGGATTATCATTTGTAAAATTTATCAAAGAGCTTGATAAAAAACTTAAAAAAGATGAAAACACTCATTTAACAAAAATTTTTCAAGATATTCATAAAGATATTGTTAATCCAGCATATCGTGGCCTTGTTGTAACTGACTCAGACGAGTTGTCAATGCAACCAACTTTGGCAGCGCATTGGAACGAAAATAAGCCACTTTCAACATGGGTTGCTTCATTTGATCCAAATTATTCTTCCGTCGCGTGGATAGGGGATTTACAGGTTAATTATTGTGCTAAAGCGTTCAATGTGGTTATGCTTGACCATGTGGATGCGCCTGCTTTAGCAGCGCTATCGCATGTTTTAACGAATGGTTATTTACATCGTGTTATCAGAGAACAAGGTGGGGCATATGGCGGTGGAGCAAATTATCGTCCAGCATGTGGAAGTTTCATGTTTTATTCTTACAGGGATCCTCGTAACATTGAGACGATGGAGTCTTTTGAGTCCTCAATTCAGTGGTTAATACACGATGCAGATATAGAGGCTTTGTTAGAGGAAGCAATTATTACCGAAATGTCTAGAATGGAATCAACAGAATCTCCTCTTGGAGCACCAAATAGAGTTTTTTCAAATGCATTATGGGGGCTGAGTCAGGAAGAAAAAGCAACCTATCGAAAAAACATATTAGAGGTTAGCGCAAAAGATATTTTGATGGTAGCTAAAAAGTACTTAGTTAACCAACCTTCATCCTCAGTCATTTTGACAGGCGAGCATCAGAAATCACATTTAGAAAATTGTGGTTATACGATCGAGACTCTATAAATTAATCATCAACCGGTAGTTTTGCAGCTTTCCATGCCCTTAAGCCTCCAGATACTGATTGAACGTCTTTAAAACCATTTTCGATGAGTAGTTCCGCGACATGAAGCGAACGAACGCCACCCGCACATATGGTTAAAATAGGTTGGTCTTTATCAGGTAATTCAACATTGTTGATGTTGCTGAGTTTGCTTTTGGGCAAATGAATTGCTTCAGATGCATGCCCATCTAGCCACTCATGCATTTCTCGTACGTCGAGTAATAAATGCGTTTTTTTCTGTAAAAGTTGATATGCTTTTTCGACATCAATCTCTTTTGGTTCATCCATATGTAAATCTCCTTATAAGGAGTATAATATGATTTGTTGTGAATTTAAACCAATAGTGCGCCGCTACTCTTTATGTTAATAAAATAATTTGTTACTGTATTAATATGAGGTATTTGTGGTTATTTATAATTTTTATTAATGGTTTGACATTTGCCCAGCAAGTTGACCAAAAGGCACTGGATGAGCCTAAGAATGCTTTTTGCCCACCCCTTAACCAATTAGTTCGCGATGAACAAGGTGGGAAATGGTCCGCACCAGGCGGATGGTATACTGTAACTTTTTCATTTGGAAGAGAAGTAACAGGGTTCAATGGAGCAATATTTTCAGGTCAAACTTTAGGCACCGTGAGCTGTATTTATTCTGTTAGTAATAATGCACCCAAAATCACACTCTTCAACACACAGCTCATTTCAAAGCCAACTTCAAAGAATTGGGCGTCAAAAGATAGAAAACTTGTGTGCTCTGCTACGCAAGTTTCAGAATGTCCCTTTGTCCCTTTCAAGGCAAATACATCTGACAAAGATCTCAACCAGATGATTCTTGATTTGCCTAAGCGATAACGGTTGTTATCTTTTTAAATTATGATATTGTTATTCCATTACCTAGGTGAGGGAGAGGGTTTATGACGTTAAGTTCATTAAATTGTATTAAAGATCTCGACAGAGAGGCATTAGTTCAACGTGCTGTTGATAATAACGAAGGGTTTATTGCAAAAAATGGAGCCTTTATTGTTGAAACAGGAGCTAGGACAGGTAGATCACCAAAAGACCGTTTTATTGTAAAAGATGCATTGACAGAGTTAAATGTCGATTGGGGTGTGGTTAACCAACCATTCAATGCTGACACTGCTGATGCGTTATGGTCTGAAGTTAATGATTTTATCAAAGATCAAAATGTGTACTCACAGTCTTTACAAGTGGGCGCATCACCAAAACATGCAATAAAAATAGAGGCATATACAACCTTCGCCTGGCATAGTCTCTTTGTGAAAAATTTGTTTATGGATGTGGATCCTAATGTTTCTGATAGACCGACATGGACTCTTTTAAGTGTTCCAGAGTTTAGATGTGACCCTGACAAGCACAGTACAAATAGTGATGGATGTGTAATCATTGATTTTACAAGGAAAAGAGTGTTGCTGGCAGGTATGAGGTATGCCGGAGAGATGAAGAAATCATTCTTTTCTGTAATGAATTTTTTAATGCCAAACATGAATGTATTGCCAATGCACTGTGCTGCTAATGCCGATGAGAATGAAGACAATGTTACGTTGTTTTTCGGTTTATCTGGAACAGGCAAGACCACTTTATCTGCAGACATGAACCGTAAATTAATTGGTGATGACGAACATGGTTGGACTTCAGAGGGTGTTTTCAATTTTGAGGGTGGTTGCTATGCAAAATGTATCAACATTACTGAATCCTCTGAACCGCTCATTTGGCGGGCAATTAAAAAAGGTACAGTGTTAGAAAATGTTGTTGTTAAAAATGATGAAATTGACTATAAAGATGACTCGATTACAACAAATTCAAGAGCGGCGTATGCTCGTGAATATATACCAAATTGTGTGTTGACCAATCAGGGCGTGACACCTTCTCAGATTATCTTTTTGACATGTGATTTATATGGAGTATTGCCTCCAGTCTCAAAGCTTAGTCCAGAACAAGCAGCATATTATTTTTTAAGTGGTTATACTGCATTGGTAGGAAGTACAGAGATGGGTTCTACTGCGAGTATTAAATCAACATTCAGTGTATGTTTTGGTGCTGCATTTTTCCCACATCCTGCACAGGTATATGCAGATTTATTAATGGACTATATTAATGCCACAAACGTTGATGTTTATTTAATGAATACCGGCTGGCATAAAGGTCGCTATAGTCAAGGTGGCACAAGGTATCCTTTGTCATTTACGCGACAATTACTTGAGTACATTCATTCTGGCGATTTGAAGAGAAGTGAGTGGGAAGTGTATCCTGGCTTCGGTTTTGAGATTCCAAAGACAGTTGGAGATTTTGGTCCTAAAGATCTTAATCCGATAGAGCAGTGGTCTTCAGACAGTGAATACTGGGAGAGTGCTGAGGCCTTGATTATTTCATTTCAAAATAATTTTAAACGCTTTAATTTACCAAAAATTGAGTCCTATGGGCCAGTAAAAGAAGTGGTAGCAGTGATTTGATTTGTATTTTAGGCACTGGAAAAATGGCAGAAGCGTTGGCTTCTGGTCTAAAAGCCAGTGGCATGAGTCCAAGTTTATGCGTGAAAGGGAAGAACAAAAATACAACTGATGGTTTTGCTCATCAGCTTGGAATTAAAAGTTACAATAACTCTAATTTATTAGAAATTCTTATCATTGCTGTAAAGCCTCATCAAATTCAATCTGCTGTACAACCGTTGTTACCCCTTGCAGAGAATACCATTGTAATTTCTGTCGCAGCTGGAGTGGATTGTGAATCATTAGTTCATATATTGAATCATGGTGCTATTGTTCGGGCAATGCCAAATCTTGCCATAGCCAATCAATGTGGTATGACAGCATTATTTAGTGAATCTGCCTCTCCGATGCAACAAGAGGTGGTTGGTGAGTTATTCTCGGGTCTCGGTCAAACCATGTGGCTGGAAGCTGATGAGCAAATGCATGCTGTAACCGTTCTACTTGGCAGTGGGCCAGCGTTTTTCATGCATTTTACTCAATCATTATTAAAGTGGGGTAGAGACTATTTACCTCAAGATATTTGTGATGCATGTGTCAAGCATGCTTCATCTGCAGCCAATGATATGATGTCACAATACCCTATTAACGACGCAGTAAATCGGGTTGCCTCAAAAGGTGGAGTCACAGAAGCTGGTTTAAATGTGCTCACTCAAAAGCTTGATGATTTAATGGGTAAAGCCCTTTCATCCAGTGTTTCAAAAAGTCATAATATGACAGAATGAAGCTTGACAAAAATCATGAGTCTACTTATAATTAAGCTCATCGACTTGGTCAAACTTGACCTAAATATAAATATTTTTAAGGTGTTAAATGATTTCTGTAAATGATGCTGAATTCCAATCTGTTGTTCTTGATGAAGAAAAATTAGTCTTAGTTGATTTTTGGGCGCCATGGTGTGGTCCATGTAAGATGATCGCCCCTGTTTTAGATGAATTATCTAAAGAGTATGGTGAAAAGATTAAAATTGTAAAATGCAATGTTGATGACAACAAAGGAACACCTGCAAAATATGGTGTACGAGGTATTCCAGCTTTAATGATCTTTGTTAAAGGTGAAATGGTTGGAAGCAAGATTGGGGCGATGAGTAAGACTCAACTCATTGAATTCATTGATACTTATTTAACATAGGACTAAATTGTGAGCGTAATAAATATAAACGAAGTGAAAAATAAGCCCATTCATACTCTTAGAGAGATGATGTCAGAAGCTGGTATTGAGAGTTTTCGAAGCAAAAAATCTGACATGGTGTTTAACTACTTAAAGCGCATCAACAGAAGTACTGAAAATGTTGAATTTATTGGTGAAGGTGTATTAGATATTATTCAAGATGGTGGATATGGCTTTTTACGTGCAGCATGTAACTCGTATCGAAGTGAACCAGATGATATTTACGTTTCCCCTAACCAAATCAAAAAGTTTTCATTAAGAACAGGTGATTTGGTTTCTGGTAAAGTCCGTCCACCAAAAGAAGGCGAACGTTATTTCGCACTATCTCAAGTGTTACTGTGTGGTGGAGTAGAACCAGAACTAAATAAGAATGCTGTGGATTTTGAGAGTTTAACTCCTTTATTTCCCTCTGAGCGTTTAAGACTTCCTAGAAACAACAGTAGTCGAGAAGATATCACAAATCGAGCAGTTGATTTATTAGCTCCGATCGGTAAAGGACAAAGGGCGTTAATCGTTGCTCCTCCAAAAGCAGGTAAAACAATGCTTTTACAGACAATTGCACACTCTATTCTTGCTCAACATCCAGAATGTCATTTAATTGCCCTTGGAATTGACGAGCGGCCTGAAGAGGTAACAGAAATGCGACGCTCCATTGATGCCGAGGTCATTGCAAGCACATTTGATGAGCCAGCAGCGCGACACGTACAAGTTGCAGAGATGGTTCTAAATAAGGCAAAAAGGCTGGTTGAACAGAAGAAGGACGTTGTAATCTTATTAGATTCATTGACGCGTTTAGCTAGAGCTTATAACACAGTTACACCAACCTCAGGTAAGGTTTTAACTGGGGGTGTTGATGCAAACGCTTTACAGCGACCTAGAAGGTTTTTTAGTGCTGCAAGAAATTTAGAAGAAGGTGGAAGCCTGACGATTATTGCAACAGTGTTGGTTGAGACCGGTTCAAAAATGGATGAAATCATTTATGAAGAATTCAAAGGTACCGGTAACTCTGAGATTCATTTAAGTCGAGCCATTGCACAAAAACATTTGTGGCCAGCACTTTATGTTAGAGCTTGTGGAACCCGTCGTGAAGAGAAGATTACAGAAGAAAGTGAACTCAAGAAGATGTGGGTATTAAGAAAATACCTACAAACATTAGAAGATCATGCTGCTGTGGAGTTTTTAATCGAACGACTAAAAGCAACGAAGAGTAATAAAGATTTCTTTGATGCTATGCGTGGTGATAAATAGCGGAATCGAGTAGTCTTTTATGAAAGACATTTACCTTTATAATTCCAAATCTAAAAAGAAAGAGCTTTTTAAGCCTATCGATGTAAATCATGTCAAGATGTATGTTTGTGGTCCGACTGTCTATGCTCGACCACACATTGGTAATGCGCGACCTCGAATCGTATTTGATGTATTATCAAGGTATTTTCGTGTTGTTTTCCCAAATTTCACTTACGTAAGTAACGTGACGGATGTAGACGATAAAATCAATAAAGCAGCTCAAGAGGGTAATATTTCCATTAAGGAATTAACCCAGAAAATGTTATCTCATTTTCACACAGACATGAGTGCATTAAATTGTTTGCCACCAGATTTGGAAGTCAAGGCTACCGAAAGTATGCCTGAAATCATTGAACTCATTGAAAGACTTATTAAAAATGGGAATGCCTATGTATCAGACGGGCATGTGCTTTTTTCAGTAGCAACTTATACGGAATACGGATCGTTATCCCGCCGAAAACTTGAAGAACAAGTGGACGGTGCTCGAGTCTCTGTTGCAGATTATAAAAAAGCTCCCGGTGATTTCGTATTGTGGAAGCCTTCCAGTGCACCAGATCCATCTTGGGAGAGTCCTTGGGGGAAGGGGCGTCCAGGATGGCACATTGAGTGTACAGCAATGATAGCAGGACATGTTGGATTGCCTTTTGATATTCATGGTGGAGGTATTGACTTGTTATTTCCCCACCATGAGAATGAAATGGCTCAAGGATGCGCGGCATACCAAACCAAATCCTATTGTAACTATTGGATGCATAATGGACTCATCAATATTGATCGAGAAAAAATGTCCAAATCAATAGGAAATGTTTTATATGTTGATGATTTGTTAGAGGATGCACCAGGTGAGGCGATTCGATTTGCTGTGTTATCAACCCATTATCGACACCCTTTAGATTGGACGGATGAAACTTTATCAATCGCTAAGCAATCATCTAGAAAGCTACATCTTGCTAAAAATTATTTTCCTGTAAAAGAGACCACTACTCATTCGCAGGAAATATTAGACTGTCTGGCAGATGATCTCAATACTCCTAAGGCATTATCTCAGTTATTGGTCTGGGCAAAAGCGACATTGAATGGAGACCAAAAGGCACATTCATTATTGTGCCAAGGTATGCGAATCTTGGGCTTTGGCGAAGTCGATATCCGTTCATGGCAACCTAAGAAAACCACCATTACTCCTGAGGCAATTCAACAGTTGATTGAAGAAAGGAATATTGCTAAAAAAAGCAAATCATATGAGAAAGCAGATACAATTAGGTCACAACTTACAGAAAAAGGTGTTGTGATTGAAGATACTGCTTCAGAAACTTTTTGGTACTGGAAATAGAGCTTTCAGATTCATCATTGCGATTAACTGTTATTCGTCATATCATAACTATTTTTAGGACAAGAAAATGATAGAGGGCGCAAGTTTAGATCAAATTGATCAGTTAAATCCCCAGCAAAAAGAGGTGGTATGTTCACCATTTAGTCATCACTTAGTATTGGCTGGTGCAGGTAGTGGTAAAACAAGAGTATTAGTAAGCCGTATTGTATGGATTGTAAGTCAAAAACAGGTCTCTCCATACAACGTCATGGCTGTGACATTTACAAACAAAGCTGCAAATGAGTTGAGAACGCGTGTTGAGAGTGCCTTGGGAGCTCGTTTACAAGAGATATGGATAGGAACTTTCCATAGTATTTGTCATCGTATTTTAAGATTTCACGCTAAAGAAGCAGATTTAACCTCATCATTTCAAATTATGGATAGCGATGATCAGCAAAGGTTGATTAAAAAAATACACAAAGAATTTAATATGGATGAGGATAAATGGCCAAGTAGAAAATCACAAAGCTTCATTAATCATCATAAAGAGCATGGCAAAAGAGTGGCGGATGTGGTGGTGGACCAAAACCCGTACAATGCTCAAATGTTAAAGGTGTATGAGCGCTATGAATCCCTATGTAGAACAAGTGGCTTGGTTGATTTTACTGAATTGTTGCTAAGAGTCTTTGAGTTATTGCGAGATAATGTTGAGCTTAGAGCACATTACCAACAAAGGTTCAGACATGTTTTAGTTGATGAGTTCCAAGATACCAATGCTTTACAATATGCATGGTTAAAGCTACTCACCGAAGATGGTTCGTATCTAACAGCCGTTGGCGATGATGATCAGTCTATTTATAGTTGGCGCGGGGCAAAAGTAGAAAATATTTTCATATTCGAACAAGATTTCCCTGGTGCACTGGTGAGTCGCTTAGAACAAAACTATCGATCTACTGGTAACATTTTAGCGGCAGCTAATGAGGTCATTCACTTTAATAGTAATCGTATGGGTAAAAAGCTGTGGACTCAATCACATCAAGGTGAAAAGATTAGTCTATATAGAGCGTTTAATGAATATGATGAGGCAAAGTTTGTTGCACATCAACTTTCTAAGTGGGTTGAAGCGGGTAATCGATACGAGGATGCTGCTATTTTGTATCGATCCAACGCACAATCCAGGGTGGTTGAAGAACAATTGGTTCGACATCAAGTGCCTTATAGAATTTATGGGGGGCTAAGGTTCTTTGATCGTGCAGAAATTAAAGATGCAATTGCGTATATGCGTCTAGTTGTGAATCCAGACGATGATGCTGCATTTGAGAGAGTGATTAATACACCAACACGAGGTATTGGTCATCAAACATTAGAGGTTATACGGGATCATGCTCGAACTACAGGTGTTTCAATGTGGTCAGCATTACTTGAGGTCATTAATCAGCAAGGTTTGCCTTCACGTGCGCTGTCTGCAGTGGCGTCATTTGTAGATCTTCGTTCACAATTAGTAGAACGTGTAAGTTCAGTTGCAATTGATTTAGCATCTGAAGAAATTATTCGAACAAGTGGTTTATTATCAATGCTTCAAGCTGAGAAGACGGATAAAAACCAAGCCAAAATTGAAAACTTATTCGAGCTTGTTAATGCTGCTAAACAATTTAAAGATTCACAAGAGGAGGCAACAATATTAGACTTTTTAAGTCAAGCTGCTCTTGATACTGGTGAAAGTGAGACACAAGGTGTGGTGCACGGTGTCCAATTAATGACGTTACATGCAGCGAAGGGTTTAGAATTTCCTATGGTTTTTCTATTGGGGCTAGAGGAGGGTTTATTCCCGCACAAAATGTCTGCTTCAGATCCAGATCGTTTAGAGGAAGAGCGTAGACTTTGTTATGTTGGTATGACCCGAGCAATGAAAAAATTATGTTTAACATATGCTGAAGTCAGGCGCATGTATGGACATGAAACATATCAAAGGGCTTCACGGTTCCTAGAGGAAATTCCAAAAGAATATCTAGAGGAAGTTCGATTAGGACGGACGAATGAGAGTACTTCTCGGTCATTTTCTCAGCCGGCACCTACATCAAAACCACATGTGCCTTACGGTCTTGGCCGTCGTGTTAGACACCCTAAATTTGGAGAAGGTGTCGTTTTAAACTGCGAAGGATCTCTGGAAGAAGGGCGTGTTCAAGTAAAGTTTCATAATGCTGGTGTGAAGTGGTTATTATTACAGTACGCTAACTTGGAATTACTTTGACGGTTTAAAATTATAATCAAAAATACTTTTTAGCATACTTGCCCGTTTAGGGTCCTTTTGATTTGAGAAAATGATATACCCTTGGCTTTTGTTAATATATACCGTGTAAAGTTCATCATCATTAATGTACCGAGCTGTGCTTCCTTTTGGGGTGTATATAAAATCAAACTCACCACTTATGAACTTTTCGAATAATTCAGATTCGTTTTTAACGGGCACTTTTTTCATATCATCTGTGACAGATGGAGTGAAGAATCCATCTATGTATCCAATAGAGTATGGTTTTAAATCCTCATTGGAGGGAATCGTAGATGTTGAAAGTTTTTTGATTTTTTGATTGGATTGTAGTCCTACGATGACAGAGCTTACTTCGATAATCGGTTTATCTGAAAATAAATATAATTTTTCACGCTGAGGGGTCTTATACCACCATATGGATGCATCAAGTTTCCTAGATTGCAAGTCATTGATGACATGCCCCCATTCCTCATCATAATGAGATAATACAACGTATATATGGGCTTTTCTAAATGCTTTACAAACATCATTTACAATTTGAGTCGTCGCTTCATCTTGATCATTAAGTGTAGGATAAAAATTTGCGTATCCTATCCTTACAAAGTCATTGTATTCAGGGAGTTTAAAGTGGCCTTCTAAGTCAACAGCGTATATTGGGGAAAGAATCAATGCAATTAATGAATACAAGAAAAACTTAAACACTCTAATAACTCCTCAATGAATACTACTTTGAAGATATATGTATTCATGGGATATTGTCAATTTTATCAAGCTAAAATTTTCATCTTAGATTGACATCTGTTATTCTACATTCATGTTAAAAGTCATCCCTTTATTTATAGGTTGTGTCATTTTTTTGTTCCATGCAGTAATGGATAAATCAGAATATGATTATTTCATATCGGGTGCACATCACATGGATCTAAGTAAAATGAATAATGATTTAAGCGAGGTGAGCGATCAAAATAAGGTCAGTACATGGTTGTATGATCAACCTTGGACAAAGTCGGTTACGATACGTAGACAAGGGCTCAATGATTTTTTTGTTGATGTGACTGAGCATAAACCAAGAGCTGTTTGGCGTTTTGGTGGGGTGATAAGTAGTGATGGAGTTTTGTTTTTCCCAAAAACACTTGAAATTCCAGATGAGTTGCCTGTGGTTGATGCGCCGTTGTCCTCGGTTGATAGAAGCGTTTGGTTTATTAGCGAGCTTGAATCTGATTTAAGAAAGTTTCAATTATGGCCGATCAGGGTTTTTAGAATGAAAGCAGGAGATTGGGCGGTTGAGCTTCCAAGGAATAGATATTTTATTTTCGGAACCAGTGACTTGGTCAACCGAGTCAAAGTTTGTAAAAAAATCCTTCCCAAATTAATATTAAGTCACAAAAAATGGGGACGTGTTGACTTTAGATATCCAAAAGCCTTTGCAATCAGCGAAAATTCACTTTAAAGCCTTCCTATTAAACAATAGATAGGGTACTATCACCCCAAGAGGGTCCAATGATGAGATTTAATTCTAAACAGTTACTAACCGCAATTGATATTGGTAATGCTTCTATTCGAGCAGCATGTGTCACTAATGTAAACGGTGATTTAGTAATAAAAGGGGTTGCTGAAAAACCTTCAATCGGAGTAAAAAGAAGCGGAATTGTTAACCTTGAAGCTGCTTCTGAGGTGATCGATGAAGTTGTTTCAGAGTTAGATAGACAAACCAGTTCTAAGACTAAGAATATCCATTTTGGTATATCTGGTATGAGTATTCATGGTATCAATTCACACGGTGTTGTGGCCATAAAAGATGGTGAAGTTGACCAAGGTGACCTGAATCGAGTGTTGGATGCGGCAAGGGCTGTGAAAACACCTGCAGATCAGCGAATATTCCATGTAATACCACAAGAGTATTCAATAGACGATCAGAAAGAAATTCGTAAACCAATGGGTATGTCTGGTGTTCGTCTCGAAGCGAGTGTTCATTTAGTGCTCGGCTCTCAAACGATTTTACAAAATGTCCAAAAAGCCATAACACGTTGTGGTATCACACCATTATCAGCAACATTTACAGGTCTTGCTAGTGCAAATAGTGTTTTATCCGCTGAGGATAAGGATCTTGGTGTCGCTGTAATCGATATTGGTGCAGGTGTTACCACAATGGTGTGTTACATCGGTAGTGGGGTTCAGTTCACTCATGTTGTGCCCATTGGAAGTGACCATGTGACTGCTGATATTGCTGTTGCGCTACGTGTGCCAATGAATGAAGCTGAACGCCTAAAACGAACTCATGGGGTCATGCTTGGAGAAAATGCATCTGATGAATCATTGATGATAAATGGGTCAAGAATTAATCGTACGGTTGGTTCTAAATGGCTTAATGAGATCATTGAGGCTAGATATCAAGACATTTTCTCATCAATAAAAGCTCAAATGATTAAATATGATTTGAAAGACCAATTAGCAGCAGGGATTGTGTTGACGGGTGGAGGATCAATGCTGCCGGGTTGCGTTGAAATGGGAGAACTCATTTGTGGAGTACCTGCAATGATTGGTGAACCTCATTCTGATCAATGGGGTGATGGTTTAATATCTCCTAGATACGCAGCATTGGCGGGAATTTTGCATCAAAGCGCATTTTCCGTTGATGCAACTAAGAATATGTGTCAACATCAGAGCAGTTATTCAGGTGTTTTTGGCCGGATTAAACAGCTTTTCGAAGAGAATTTTTAGGGAGTTATAATGAGCGAATTATTAAATGAACATAAAGCTATAATTAAAGTCATTGGTGTTGGTGGCGGTGGTGGAAATGCCATTGCAGAAATGGCTGGAGAGATTCAAGATGTTGAGTTCTGGCTGGCAAATACTGATGCCATGGCGCTTGCAAAATCAACCATCGAAAATAAATTACAACTAGGTGATGAGTTGACTAAAGGATTAGGAGCTGGTGCGGACCCTGAAGTTGGTCGACAGGCCACTGAAGAAACAAAAGATCAAATCTATGAGATTGTTAAAGGGACTGATTTATTATTTTTAGCCGCTGGTATGGGTGGTGGAACCGGTACTGGTGCAACACCAGTTTTTGCTGAAGTCGCAAAAGAACTAGGTATATTGACCGTCGCTGTTGTTACAAAACCTTTTTCATTCGAGGGAACGAAGCGAATGCAGCATGCATCTACAGGAATAGAGCTACTTAGTAAGAATGTTGATTCACTCATCATAGTGCCAAATAATAAGCTTCTTTCAGTTCTTGGAAAAAGTGTTTCATTGGTCAGTGCTTTTAGATCAGCTAACATGGTTCTTAAAGGTTCTGTCCAAGGTATCTCAGATTTAATTACCCGCCCAGGATTGATAAATGTTGACTTTGCCGATGTCAGAACAGTAATGACGGAAATGGGAATGGCAATGATGGGTACTGGAACTGCAAAAGGAGATATGAGAGCGCGAGAAGCTGCTGAAGCTGCGTTATCTAGCCCACTTCTTGAGGATATTGATCTTAGTGGTGCAAAAGGTGTTCTAGTAAATATAAGCGGTGGACTGGACATGACCATCGGAGAGTTTGAGTCTGTTGGTGACACCATCCGACATTTTACTACTGACAGTGCAACAGTTGTTGTTGGTACTGTGATTGACCCTGAGTTAAACGATGAGTTAAAGGTTACAGTCGTTGTGACAGGATTAGAATTACAAGGTTCTGGTCGTCGTTCTTTTGCTTCAAGAAGTACAGTAAGTCGTTCTGAAAGACCAACTTTCTCAAGGCAAGTACCACAGCCAATCATTGATACTGAGGACCATATTGAAACAGATGTACTGGATGTACCAGCTTTTTTAAGACAGGAAGAAGAGATTTAAGAAATGTTTCAAAAGACGATTAGAAGCAGTGTCTCTGCTTCGGGTATAGGTGTACATTCTGGAAAAAAGGTCCGTATTAATTTACATCCTGCACCCATTAACACAGGAGTCGTTTTTAAACGTGTAGATCATTCTCCAGCAATTGAAATACCTGCTGTAGTAGGTTCTGTTGTCGATACTCGACTTTCGACATGTATTGGTAAAGACGGCGTAATGGTTGGAATGGTAGAGCATTTACTTTCTGCAGTAGCAGGTCTTGGGATTGATAATCTAATTGTTGAGGTTGAAGCAGAGGAAATGCCGATTATGGATGGTAGCTCATCTCCTTATGTTTTCCTTTTGCAATCATCTGGAGTTGTCAATCAAAAAGGGGGTAAGAAACCCTTTATTGTCATCGACAAAACAGTTAAAGTTGGCACGGAAAACGCACATTGTTCAATTTCTCCACATAAAGGTTTCAGAGTCAGTTTCTCGATAGATTATGATCATCCGAATTTTAACGAACAAAACCAAAAAGCCATTTTTGATTTTTCGACAGTCACGTATTTAACTGCATTGTGTCGCGCTCGAACGTTTGGATTCATAAAAGATAAGGCAACCTATCTCAAGCAAAACTTAGCCTTAGGATCCAGTATGGAAAATGCTGTCTGGCTTGGTGAGGATACAATTTTAAATGAACATGGTTTAAGATACCATGATGAATTTGTAAGACATAAGATTTTAGATGCTATTGGGGATCTATACTTACTTAATCATGCCGTTATTGGTCATTTTACGGGTCATAAATCAGGTCATACCCTAAATAATCAGCTCTTGAATGCCATAATCAGTGATGATTCGAACTATCACATTGCTTATGATATTGATCTTCCTTTGTATGATGAGCCAACAGCAGAAGCTGTTTAATATTTCGATAATTTATCAAGTACTGATCTTAGCTTTGGATGTGAGCACTGTTTAGCAGCGCTTTGTAAACACGCTTTGGCCGTCTGATTGAGTGATGGGGAGAATGTTTTTTTCTCTACTCTCTGCAGGGATTCATACGGAATAAGAGGTTGAATGGAGAGTTTTGTTCCTACAGGAAGAGTGTTTTCCAATCGTTTCTTGTTGAGTCGAGCCCAAGTAAGCCAAGAAGTCTCAATGATTAATGTAACAGCATTCTCACGTTCTATTAATTTAAACTGATTTTTAGCTTTCTCTGGTAAAATATCACCTATTTTTTTATGGTTGAATTGATTGTTTTTAATGCCAAATTTCTTATTGAGACTGTTAGTTATGCGATTTATTTTAGGAGGTACTGTTGTCATACGAAATTTTTTGCTAAAATACCTATTTAATTAGAGAAATGCAATGGGATTACTGCACACACTATTTGGCTCAAGAAATGAGCGCATACTAAAACAATACCGTCAGAAGCTTGTTGAGGTCAATTCATTTGAAGAGAAAATTTCAAAACTATCTGATGAAGCCTTAAAGGAAAAAACACAAGAATTTAAGAAGCAGCTTTCAGATGGATCGGCATTGGATGCTATTCTAGCTGAGGCATTTGCGGTTGTGCGGGAGACTGCAAAAAGAGTTCTAGGCGAACGCCATTATGATGTTCAAGTATTAGGCGGTTTAGCGTTACATGACGGGCGAATTGCGGAGATGTCGACTGGTGAAGGTAAAACGTTGACAGCGACATTACCTTGTTACCTAAATGCTTTAACTGGTAAAGGTGTACACGTTGTAACCGTAAATAGTTATCTAGCAAAACGTGATAATGATTGGATGGGTCAAATTTACCGGTTTTTGGGCCTGACTACGGGTGTCATTTATACCGATATGTCTCATGATGATCGACGTCAAGCGTACCAAGCTGACATTACTTATGGAACGAATAATGAATTTGGGTTCGATTACCTGAGAGACAACATGTCTCCTTCCATTGAGGATAAAGTACAGCGAGGTCATGTATTTGCAGTGATCGATGAAGTTGATTCAATTTTAATTGATGAGGCAAGAACACCGTTAGTGATATCAGGAATCATTTCTGATAGTTCAGAACTATATAAAGCGATTCATCCATTGGTGAAAGACCTTAAAGAAGATAAAGAGGATCAGCCTGGTCATTTTACTAAAAGCGAAAAGGATAAACAGGTTTTTTTAACGGATCTTGGACATACCTTGATGGAAGAACGTTTTTCAAAAGCTGGTTTATTACAGGGTGATGGTTCACTGTTTTCACAAGAAAACATTAACCTTTTACATTACTGTCAAGCGTCCTTGCGAGCGAATTTTATGTATCGTAAAGACGTTGAATATATCGTCAGTAATAACGAGGTAATCATCATAGACGAACATACTGGTCGTGCCATGTCAGGACGTCGTTGGTCTGATGGATTGCATCAGGCCATTGAAGCAAAGGAAAATGTGAAAATTCAAAGCGAAAACCAAACGCTTGCATCCATCACATTCCAAAATTACTTTTTACTTTATGAGAAGCTTTCTGGTATGACAGGTACTGCTGACACTGAGTCAGTAGAGTTACATCAAATTTATAACCTTGAAGTGATTGTGATCCCAACCAATAAGGCAGTCATCAGGAAAGATGGAACGGATATGCTTTATCTTACAAAAGAGATGAAGTATAAAAAAATAGTTGAGGACATTGTCGAGCGTCATCAGAAAGGACAACCGATTCTTGTTGGAACAACATCAATTGAGAATTCAGAACTTTTATCAAATCTTTTAAAGCAAAAAAAGATAAAACACAAAGTATTAAACGCGAAATATCATGCTGAGGAAGCGCACAT
>NZIM01000038.1 GCA_002691585.1 Legionellales bacterium | reverse complement strand
TTGAATGAAAATGGGATCGAAATGCATCTTGGTCGATTACACCATTCAAACACTGATCTATAAGTGTTCGAAATTCCAAAATCTTACTCCGAATGTATTCAGGCTCGTAATCATTGTATGAATTTTTAATATAGTGCTCTAATACAGCACTATGTATATTTGAGTGATCACTAAACGCTAAACGAATATAACACCAGTCTTCCACAACATCTTCTGGATTGAAAATGGAAATAGTATGTGAAAGATACTCTTCCTTTCTAACGATCAATTCACGAAAAAAGTGTTCTAATGTTTCGTCCTCTGCGTGAAAAGGTGAAAAAGGATGGCGTGATGAGATCCCTAATGACCTAAATTCCTGAAAAACATCAGAAAGGTGATCACATGACATAGCTGTGTCTTCTTCATAGAAGAACTCTCCCCATTGCGCAATAGAGCCAAACAATCGGTGATGTGGATCTGATACATATTCCAGTAAATCACTTGTATCAAAAAAATTCTTAAGTATGTAAAGACATCCAGCTGGATCGTCCAGCCTCATAAGATACTCTAGAAAAGTATATTTCATATTGGAGGGCATTGATTGATCTGGTTCATAACATACTTCTAAAACCAAATTATCTCTTAAAGTGA
Organism: Legionellales bacterium; assembly: GCA_002691585.1. Lineage (GTDB taxonomy): Bacteria > Pseudomonadota > Gammaproteobacteria > Comchoanobacterales > Comchoanobacteraceae. The sequence goes on along the minus strand of NZIM01000038.1, from coordinate 6,928 downwards.
CGCCAAAGGATAGTAACGTGGCAAATATACGATGGTTTTTTTGGGCAGAAAACTCTAATGCTCCTCCAAATCTAAGTCTCCAAAAGGTCCGCGTGTTAAGTTCTAATGCACGAAAATCTGCACCTGGGGTTTTAATATATTCGATTATTTGTTCATCTGTGAGGCCATCAAACAATGCTTCTATAGTACAATCGACTCGATGAGCATTTGTTGTTTCTTTATGCGCTAACGATGCAAAGTGCAATGCGTTTAAACCTACTGTAAAGTCAGGAGACTGCTGCATTATTGAGTGATCAAATTCGATATCAATACCGAATGATCTTTGGTTTACTTCCTGATATCTATCTGCTCCGTTGCTCAAAAGAAGTGATAAAATTTCAAAAGAGTGTAAATGAGAAGCTAATGTCAGCGCTGTGTGCTCTACATACTGATTAATTATAAAAAGTTCTGGATCTTCAAAACCATCCATGCACTCTCTATATGTTTCACACTCAGTACATTGTTTTATTTCCTGCAAATGTTCAAAAGCAGCATCTGAAAGGTATTTTGTTTGAGTTAGATCTTCTGAAATACTTAGTCTATGCACGGCATTCACATCGAATTCCCGCTCTATAAGAGCCTCAACAATATCTTTTCTTTCGTGTAGAACTGCCCAGAGTAGTAAGTTAAATCCATATGAATTCAATGCATTAGGAGGATTATCACTAAAGCTATAATCATATTTCGCTATAATGGTTTCAAAGGGTTCACCTGAAGCGATTGATTCAAACAGACTTTTGATTTCAAACGCTGAAACCTCTTGAATTCCATCGATAAAGACGCTTAAAAGTTGACTGGCTAGGTCAACTGGTTGTATGACACTTTCTGAATTTGCAGTATCAAAAATCTGGCTAATTTTTCTTTTCATATTATTTAAATTATGTTCTAAAGCTTGGCTTTAATTCTTATGATACCAAATTTATCGTCATTTTGTCAATTTGACACCCTGGCATCTAGTCCCTGAAACCATTGATATGTATACACATCTTTGACACTTGGAAATAAACTTGACCCTAAAAAACCACATATTCTGAGTGCGGGGAGGTCTGAGATATCATTTTGATTTAAAATATATTTAATCATCATTAATCGATCTTTATAGTCTGATAGGATATTCCATAATTCACTTTTTGGATGGAATACCTTCAATACTGTCCGATGCATTCTTAGATCCTTAAAATGTAAACTGAATTTTAATTCCTCGCTCAGTAATGATTTTATTTGTTGTATCCAAAACATTGGTAGAGGAATGCCCGTATTAATTGCATTATCAGCATACCACCTAAGCTCATCTGAAAAATCCATGTTCAAAGATTTAAAATCAAAATAATCAATGAATTCAAAACTTAAAAGCCATGGATAGGTTCTTAGACTATCTCGTAACCATTGTATGAACGCATCATCTTTTATTCGTGCTTGCGCATCGTTAAACAACGTATTTTCAGAATAGGATATGATACCGTCTTTTTGATTTCTCGATGTTACAATTTGAAATACAATATTCTGAATCCGACAAACTTTTTTTACATCTCGCATCAAATGAATATTTAAATGCTCAAATATTGGCTTAGATTGCAAAAGTAAAGAAAAGGGTAACAGAATATCATGTGAAGATAAATCATCTTGTAATAGAGATTGGCAACATGCGTGAACAAAAGTAAAATCTTTTTCTCCGTCATTTAATCGTGCTAATTGGTCCATCTGTTTTTCATACGTGACAAATTTATTTACGATGGATGGGAGCATATCAGAAGACTCTGATATTGCTTCATCATATACACTATTAGATGGCGGGAATATTAATCTCAAATCCTGCTTATCACAAAAGGATAGCCTCCCATACAAAAAGTACAATTGATCGACCTCAAAATGTGGGTGGGCACTTCTTAAAGAAACATCGATGGTATGTAATGACGCACCTAACATCACCTTAAATAATGCATACCTTAATATATAACCATTGTAATTTTTAAAAATAAGGTGTGAAAAATACTGCATTTTGCTTGGGTTTAAATCTCCAAATTGTTGCAAAATGTAAAAAGGTGGGCTTAAATCGTCAAAATCAAAAGCATATGGGGGTTTAATAACCACCTTCATTCTAAAAAGCTGTACTAATGTACGTAATACCTCATCAGAGTCACGACTAATATCATTGTATGTAACAAAAAAATCACACGATTGGGTTTCAAAGTCATCTTTCAGATCGTCTAAAAAATAGCGACCTAGTATTTTTATTACAGCACTTGGATACTCAACAAATAAAATATATTCACCAAAAGAATAATCGATGTCAGTGGTATCATCGTCAACATCACTTGCATCTTCCTCAATAACATACGCCATTAAAACTTCAGACAGAATATTTAGACGTTCTAATTGTTTGTTGTCTGTATGACTTTTTGATAATGATAAGTATTTTGGATAAGTTACTAAACCAGTTTCACATAACAAATTGATCACATATAGATTGGATGATCGAGTTGCAAACAAAAGTGCAGGCCCGCTTTCAATACGCCCCCTAGGCATTGAGCCAAAAAAATCGCATCCATTTTCGTTAATCAGATGGTGTTTTTGGAATGTTGTTATACCTTCTAAAAACAAGGGTACTAAATCATTTCTATTAAGAATGATGGCTAAATGAAATGCATTCAACCCAATACTATACTGATTGACCCGTATCCTTTCAAATCGGTCACATGCGCTGCATTGGAGTAACAATCTTACTGAAACAATATCATTTAATAGTACTGCTAAGGTTAAAGGGGTATACGAGCCACTGTATATTCGATCTTCATCACAGTGTTGATGCTCCGATGCTAAAACGCTTGCATCAATGTGAAGATAACTCATCTCATTGGGATCGTATCCCGACTGGATATAATATTGAACCATTTGATGATTTTTGTGATAAATGGCATACAATAAACATGGCCGTTCAGGATTAAAACGACTGCTGAATAAACTATGTTGGTTGTAGTCTTGTTTTCTCTTCAACACATGAATCAGTCAGTGATTTTAAATTCGATGATTCTACGTTTACCAACGGTAACGATCGTTGCTTTTGCATCCAAACAAAGATTTTCATTCACTCGGTGACCATCCATTTTTATGGCACCTTGTTTAATTAACCTTAACCCTTCAGATGTACTAGCAATCATACCCTCTTGTTTTAATAATGTGACAAGAGGTTGTTGTGCTTCTTCAGCAGTTAAATGTTTTATCGGTCGATCATCTGGGATTTGTTTTTTTTGAAAACGAGCTAGAAAACGTACTTGTGCTTGTTGTCCTTCTTCTTCACCATGGTACTGAGACACAATATCAGAAGCTAAAGTAAATTTAATATCCCTTGGATTCTTACCATTTTGAGCCTCATCTTTAAAAGCTTGAATGTCTTCTGACGAGAAATTTGATAGCAAATCAAAATACCGCCACATTAATTCATCACTAATGGACATGACCTTTCCAAACATATCATCCGCAGTATCATTCACACCAATGGTGTTATCGTATGATTTAGACATCTTCTTCACACCATCTAAACCTTCCAATAAGGGATAGGTCAAAACAACTTGTTGAGAAAGGTTGTAATGTTTTTGTAACTCTCTTCCCATCAATAAGTTGAATGTTTGATCTGTTCCACCTAATTCAACGTCGGCTTTTAACTCAACAGAGTCATACCCTTGAAGCAATGGGTACAAGAACTCATGGATGGCAATGGACTGTCCACCTTTATACCTTTTTGAAAAATCGTCTCGCTCTAACATCCGAGCGACTGTTTGTAGACTCGATAGCTCTATGAGCTGATGCGCTGATAACTTCTCAAGCCACGCACTATTATAACGCACCTCTAATTTTTCAATATCCAAAATCTTACCAACCTGATGTAAATAGCTTTTTGCATTCTCTTTCACATCGTTCATTGACAACGGAGGACGTGTCACATCTCTACCTGATGGATCACCAATCATTGCAGTAAAGTCACCTATTAAAAAAACGACGCGATGACCTAAATCTTGAAATTTTCTCAATTGTCGCAATACGATCGTATGCCCCAGATGGATGTCTGGACGCGTTGGATCTACTCCTAACTTGATAGTCAGCGGTCTATCTTCTGCTAATTTAGATCCTAAACCACTTACTGGAAGACACTCTACACAGTTTCTTAAAAGAAAATCTTCGTTTTTCATGTCAAAACAACCTTATTAAACTATAATCAATGGGTATTAACATGGATGTTAGCATGACTAGAACACATGATGGAAGCCCAAACGACATAGAATCGAACAACGCTGAACAGGTTCAAAAAGCTGAAAATTTTATCAGCAGCATCCCTTACAGCATTCGATTATCACAACAAGGACTCATTACTCGAGGTATCTTACTTGGTCTGTGTAGTATATTCATTATTGCAATTCCTGTATTGATCATTACTGGTTTAGCAATGAATCTGACATTATTAACGGTTTCAGGCATTGCCATCTCGATTCCAGCCATTATGCTTCTCACCGTAACAGCTGACATCATCTCAAATCACAAAATCATGTCGGAAGCCATACATGCAAAAAAACAAAATCAAGGCTCATCCACTGAATTAAGACAAGAAGAAAAACAATCTAGAATTTTACAACAAAAATACACAAAGCTAGAATCTCAGAAAACTAATTTAGAACAAAAAATTGAAGAAGGGATTCAAAAATGCAAAAGTGCTGAGCGTTGTTTATCAACCAGAGGGAAAAATGTTCCTCAAGAAATCATTACACTTGCCTCCGCATTATCAACTGTGTTTTCCGAGCTACCAGACACCTCGGAAATAAAATCTAAACTGCATTCATTGAATGATATTCTTTTTAGAAAAATATTAAGCTCACCTGGTAAAATCGATATCTTCGGTTATATGTTTCAAAAAATCATAGACACATTAATTGATTACAATGAGTTGTCTGAAAGTTTTTCTAAATATGCTGAAATCACTGAAAAACACATTGCAGCATATGAATCACGCCTTAGTCGATTATCTTCAGGAATCAATGACATTGTCGAAAAAACAAAGGTACTGAGTCACTCAGCTGAGAATAACCATAAGCAAATCAAAGGGCAAAAAACATCCCTGTCTCAATTTAAATCAGAATATGAAGAACTCATAGAAGACGTAAAAGAATTGATTGAAAACAATTATGGTGATTATCAGTCAGGAACTTTTCAAAGAGATCAAACTGCCCGTGATCAATTTACAACTGGACGACCTAAACCGTCTTCTCGTGGATTCGCCGACGAAGATGACGATATGAATTTTGAAGGCGTCAGTGAATACAGTACTTTCAGTAAAAACTCTCAACTGCCTAGAAGACCTTCTGTCTCACAACATAATACCCAATTAAACGATGAACTGCTTTTCAGTCTTGGTACAATGTCAGAACTGGTGTATTGGACCGGCTTAGACGAATTACATCGTTACCAACTCGTTTCATTAAGTTTATTTATCTTTGCAATACCAGTGATTCTTTGTGGTATTGGATATGCCCTTGGCATGAGCTTTTTATATTATGTCTCAAGTATAATCGTTGCACCAAGTGTATTACAATTACTCGTTGTGAGAGATTTGGTGAACACAGATGATGTGCTAAAATATGGTTTTGAGGCACAAAACAACCACAACCGCAACCTCTCCAAACTCACTGCCGCAAAAGAGTTAAACACAAAATTCTTAAATAAGATACTTCAAACCGAACTGGACATTGAAGGTTTACAAGAAAGTTGGGCCTCCATTCAACTTGATCAAAACAGTGCTGAATCTTCGTTACAAAAGGAAATGGATCAACAACAAAAATGGGCAGAAAAGTTAGATGTTATTACAGACAATCTCAGAAAATATTTTTCAAATCTCCCAGTTGAAGATACACGCTTAGAAATCATGCAGATTAAAACAAGTGAACTGATAGAACACTTAAACGAAGAACAGAAATTAATATTAGATGACACCACAACCAATGAGCACATTATGCCGCTACTGGACATTAAAGAACTTAAGGGACAATTTGTTGAGTATCATAAAAATTCTGAACGCTATATAAAGCATTTAGTGAAACGATACGTACAACTGAAAAAAGACATTGCCTCAAGCCAAATTGAAATCGATACATGGCTTATTCCATTGACTCGTTCTACTCCACTCGAAGCAAGTAAAACAGAGTTCACAAAGGTGTTTTCTAATATGAATAATACCCTTCATAGCAACTGGAGCACCATGCATTCATCCATACGTTTAGAAGACAATAACGACAAAGTCGATCGTATTTCATTGTCTCCGCACAAAGAACGAAGTAAACATCTTAAATTGACAGCTCAAGAAGATTGGGTAAGTGACTTCTTAATGTCGCAAGGGTTATTCGGAACACCAACTAAATCAACTACTCAACCAACCTACGAATATAAGCCTAGCACTATTGTAAATAGATGATATACTCATATTTATATGAATATACCAATAAAGAATATACGAAATTTTTCTATCATCGCACATATTGATCACGGAAAATCAACTCTTTCAGATCGATTCATTCAAAATTGTGGCGGCTTGACTGAGCGTGAAATGCAAAGCCAAGTGCTTGATACCATGGACATTGAACGTGAACGAGGTATCACTATAAAAGCACAAAGTGTGACACTATTTTATCGAGACAAACAAGACACCCTCTATCAGCTAAATTTTATTGATACACCAGGACATGTTGATTTTGCATATGAGGTATCTCGTTCTTTATCTGCTTGTGAAGGAGCGCTTCTAGTAGTTGACGCTGCACAAGGCGTTGAAGCACAAACGGTTGCTGTCTGTTACACTGCCATTGAGCAAGACCTTGAAATACTCCCTGTTTTAAATAAAATCGATCTT
>NZIM01000037.1 GCA_002691585.1 Legionellales bacterium | reverse complement strand
TTTTAAAAGTAATATTCCTCAATTTACTAAATTAAAGTATGAAATTGAGAAAAATTCTGATCAGAGGAGCTGTATTGCTCCTAACGCAAAGTTAGAAAATATCGGATTTAAAAGTAGATTTTACCTTTGATCAAGGTGTCCAAGCACTAATTAATGGTTATACAAAGATTCGTGACAAGGTTTATGTTTATTATTATGTTACTATGATAAAAATCTGTATCAGTTTTTATATTTATAACTCAATCAAATAACCATAGAGGATTGAAGAAGATAGGAGAGGCCAAAAATTGAGAGTACTAGTTACGGGTGATAGAGGATATATTGGTCCTGTTTTGGTTGATCAGCTTTTACAAGAGGGATGTCATGTTATAGGTTTTGATATCGATTATTATAGTGGTACAGAGCTTTTTGCACTTCCTACTGGCTATAAAACGATTACAAAAGATATTAGAGATATTGAGAGAGCTGATTTAGAGGGAATAGATGCAGTAATTCACCTAGCGGGATTATCAAATGATCCGCTTGGTGAGTTAGCGCCTAATTTAACACATGAAATTAACTATCAGGGGACACTAAGAATCGCTGAAGCTGCAAAATCTGCAGGTGTAAAGCGTTTTATTTATGCCTCTTCCCAAAGCATGTATGGCATATCAAACACATCAGAAGAACTAGATGAAGACTTGAGTGAAAAAAATCCGGTCACATCTTACGCTGCAACAAAATGGGAGGCTGAGCTTGCATTAAAAAAGATGGCTGCAGACGAATTTACGGTCGTTTGTTTCAGACCTTCAACAGTCTTTGGGGTAGCCCCAAGGTTGAGAACAGATATTGTATTTAATAATTTTGTTGCTTGTGCATATACAACTGGGAAAATTGAAATTAAAAGTGATGGTACTCCTTGGCGACCAGTGATACATGTGAGAGATGTTGCAAGTGCATTTATTGCAGGTTTAAAAGCACCTATTAGCTTGGTTGCAAACCAATCGTATAATGTAGGTATTCATAATGGGAACTATAGTGTGAGGGATTTGGCGGAGGCTGCACAAGCAGTTGTCCCAGGTAGTAAATTGATATTTACGGGTGAGCATGGTTCTGATTCTAGAACGTATAAGGTTTCATTTAATAAGATTCTTACAGAGTTAAGAGATTATTATCATCCTGAATGGAGTTTGCGACGAGGCGGTCAAGAGTTGGTAAACTTATTTGACCAAATTGGGTTTACTAAAGAAACATTCATAGGAGATTCTACAAATCGACTTAGCAAAATAAACCAGTTGATTTTTAATGGTACACTCGACAAAGAATTACGTGAAGTTATAGAGGATATGGCATGACAGATAATTATTTTACAATTTCAAAATGCGGCGTTTGCCATTCAGACAATTTAGTTGATTTTTTAGATTTAGGTGAGCAGCCACCTGCAAACAGTTTAATAAAAAAAGGTGATGACTCACCTAAAGCAATTCCTTTAAGACTTTGTATGTGCCAGGATTGTTCTCTGGTTCAATTAAGAGAGGTTGTGGACCCTAGCTATCTATTTAGTCAATATGTTTGGGTGACTGGTACATCATTTACAGCAAAAAATTATAGCCTTGAGTTTGCAAGAAATTTGATCGAAAAATCAAATAAAGATAAGCCTTTTGTTGTTGAAGTTGCAAGTAATGATGGAACCTTTCTTAAGCCATTTAAGTCAGTAGGTGCAAGTGTCTTAGGTATTGATCCCGCAGAGAATATTGTGTCGACTGCCAATGAATCTGGCATTAATACTAAGTGTGGCTTTTTTAATTTTAAGTGTGCTCAAGAGGTTAAGAAAGAAAAAGGTTTATGTGATATTATTTTTGCACGAAACGTGATTCCACATGTTAAAGAAATTAATTCGGTTATTGGGGGGCTGTCAGAACTATTAAGTGGTACTGGCATCGGTGCAATAGAATTTCATTGTTCCAAAGTAATTCTTGATGAGCTGCATTATGACTCAATCTATCACGAGCATTTATATTATTTTTCATTGAAAACAATTCAGGTACTGCTTGAAAAGCATGGCTTATGGGCACACGATCTGATGCCAAGTCCCATCAGTGGTGGGTCATGGGTAATTTATTTTTCAAAAACACAACAAAATAAATCTGATGATTTAAAGAAAGCTGAGCATCAAGAAGAGATAGAAAAGATCAATCAGTTGGCAAGTTGGCAAGATTTTGCAAAAAGAACGATAAACCATAAAGAAAAGTTGAGAAGCTTTTTAAACAGTGAGAAATTACCAATTGCGGGATATGGTGCCTCTGCTAGGAGCTCAACAATGTTAAATTTCTTGGGTGTTGATGAGCGTCATATTGAGTGTATTTATGATAAAAACCCATTAAAACAGGGGCTACTTACTGCTGGAACCGATATTCCAATTAAGTCTTTAGATTATGATTGTATTAAGCAAAGAACCACCATTTTACTGTTAGCATGGAATTTTAAAGATGAAATTATCAAGGAACTAAGAGGGATGGGTTTTAAAGGAAGATTTATTATCCCATTGCCTTTTTCGGTTGAAATATATGAATCTTAATCAACTTGATATCTCTGGTGTTTTTCTAATTGAACATGATCCCTATTCAGATAATAGGGGTGAGTTTTATAGAAGTTTTTGTGCAGAGAAACTGAAGAGTGCAGGTATACCATTCAGTGCGTGTCAAGGGAATATATCAAAAAATTTTAAAAAAGGTACTTTGAGAGGATTTCATTATCAAAAAAAAGGTACTTCAGAGTCAAAGATACTGTCATGTATAACCGGTAGTATTTATAATGTAGTTGTAGATTTAAGGAAAGAATCATTAACGTATAAAAGAACTTTATCGCTTTCACTAAAAGCAGAAGATTCAATGAGTTTACTCGTGCCAGGTGGATGTGCGAATGCTTTCCTAACGATGTGCGATAATACTATCGTGCATTATTATATGGCAGATTACTATGATCCTGACAATTATGCTGGCTTTTGCTTTAATGATCCTCAGTTTGATATTGAATGGCCCTTTCAACCAAAAGTTATCTCTTCAAAAGATATGAACCTACCATTCTATAAAAATGATTAAGAAAAAGATTCTTGTCACAGGCGCAACTGGATTTATTGGTAGGTCTTTGGTGTCAATGCTTTCTATGCAAGGACATGAATTACTTGTGCTTTCAAGGCAAATGCAAAAAAACTCAATACGCCAAGGCGTTGATTATCTTCTTTGTGATTTAAATAACATTGATTGTCAAAAAAAGCACATCAAAAACTTTAAACCTGACGCTATAGTTCATCTTGCATGGCAGGGGATCCCGGATTTTTCAGACAAAATGTGTCAATTAAATTTTTATAATACGATTAATCTAATTGATATTGTTACCGAGCTTGATTCAGTGAAAAAAATAATCATTTCAGGTAGTTGCTTTGAATATGATAATCCTCAAGACGATTGTGGTGAAGGTTTTAAAACGAGTGCACATGATTTTTTCTCATGGTCAAAGCTATCCATCAAAGAGTATTTGAAATTAGTATGTCAAAGAAAAAATATACAGTGGTATTGGCCTAGAATTTTTTATGTTTATGGTCCCCACCAGAGAGCGCAATCTCTTATCCCAACATTAGTAAATAGTATACATGCTGGTAGAGTACCACAGATTAAAACCCCGTTTAATTCGAATGATTTTGTATATGTAGATGATGTTGCAGAGGCGCTCAACTGTTTTATCGAGCAAAATGTTGAATCAGGGGTTTATAATATTGGGTCTGGTAATGCAACCCCAATTGCCTCTATTTGTGAGCAAGTTGCAACGATGTTTTCTAGCTCAATCCAATTTGATTGGCAATCAAAAAAAGATACTGAGCGAACCTCTTTTTATGCGGACATTCAAAAAATAACCGAGCATACAGATTGGGCCCCAAAAACCTCACTTAGCCAAGGATTGAAAATAACATCAGAAACAATGTTAGAGAGCTTTAGTGAATATTGAACAAGCAGTGATCCTAGCTGGTGGACGTGGCTCAAGGCTGAGGCCGTTAACAGATGCTCTTCCAAAACCTATGGCTCCTATTAATGATGTGCCTTTCCTTGCCTATCTTCTTGAACAATTAAAATCACAAGGTATAAAAAAAGTCATTTTGTTAACTGGTTACAAGGGGCATTTAATAAAAGAGTATTTCTCAAATGGCGAGGAATTTAATTTAGATATTCAATATAGCCAAGGGCCAATTGAATGGTTAACGGGTAAAAGACTTTGGGAGGCTAAGGAATTGATAGAAGATCAGTTTCTCTTGGTATATTCAGATAACTTTGCTCAATTCAACATTGATAAACAGGTGAGTTTACTCAACGCTAGTGAGACGGATTTATGTGTTTTATTATCAAAAAAGAAAAAAGGTAATATCATTTTAAATGATGATGGACAAATATTGGCCTATGAAAAGGGTGTTAACAAAGATCAATTTCAGCATGTTGAGTTAGGCTATATGATTATTAAAAAAGAACCTTTCTTTAAATATTTTACTGGTGAAAATGAAGATTTGAGTCCCATTCAGTCAAAAATTGCTGCAAACGGACGAATGTCTGGTTTTATAGTTAATGATGGGTACCATAGCATTTCTAATTTGACCAAGTTAAAAACAATGACAGAGTATTTGAAGTTCAAAAAAATTATTCTATTAGACCGCGATGGTGTCATTAATGTCAAGGCTGCTACAGGGGAGTATATTGAGCGTTGGGAAGATTTTGTATGGGAGCAAGAAAATATTGATGGTCTTATTGCACTGTCAAAAAAAGGATACCAATTTATTGTTATAACTAATCAAGCTGGGATTGCTAGGAAGAAAGTCAAGGCGTGTGATTTGGAGCACATTCATCAGAGCATGATTAATCATTTGAAAACTCTAGGGGTTAATGTGTTATCTGTGTATGTCTGTAAACATCATTGGGATGATCATTGTGATTGCAGAAAACCTAAGGCGGGTCTTTTTGCTCAAGTTGCTAAAGACTTTATGTTGCGCATGGACCAAACTTTATATATTGGTGACGATCCCAGAGATTGTAAAGCAGCGAACACAGCGAACACACGATCCATTTTTATTGGTGAGAATTCTAGACTGGACGCTTTACTCACTCATGAAAAGCCACTGTGTGTTGCTAATTCAATTCATGATGCTTTGCCAGTTATTGAGAAATATTTTTTAGGCATTGTTAAAAATTTTAGGAAATTAAATTTATCTATGGAAGTTTGTTAACTATGATAATATCAAGAACACCGTTTAGAATTAGTTTTGTTGGTGGTGGTACGGATCTGCCTTCTTTCTATCATAAAGAAGATGGTCAAGTTTTAAGCACAGCAATTGATAAGTATGTTTACGTTGTGGTTAAAGAGCAGCTAGGTATCGTTGAATATAAATACCGAATTAATTGGAGTCAGGCAGAGTTCAAGAATAATATTGAGGACATAGAGCATCCCATTGTAAGAGAAGCTTTAAAATTATTTGAAATTGATTTTCCAGTTGAAATTACAACATTTGCTGACATCCCCGCCGGTACGGGTATGGGGTCATCTAGTGCGTTTGCGGTTGGGTTGGTTCAGGCATTGTTTGCGCTCAAAGGCCAAATGGCAACAAAGTATGAAATTGCTGATTTAGCATCAAAAATAGAAGTAAATATTCTTCAAAGAACAATGGGGAAACAAGATCACTTTGCTTCTGCCTACGGTGGAACGAATGTCTTGACATTTCGTAGGGATGAAAGGGTGAATGTTGAACCAGTTTTTACTAAACCTGAGATATTAGAAACATTGAAAGAGCATCTTTTGCTTTTTTATACTGTTGTTAAGAGAGATGCGAGCGAAGTACTAAAAGCTCAAGTATCTAATCAGGGTGATAATTTTTCTAAATTAAAAGAAATGAAATCACTCGTTGATCCATTGAAAAAACAGTTTTGCAGCGAACTAAATCTAGCAGATTTTGGAAAGATTTTGGACCAAAATTGGCAATTAAAAAAGCAGTTAAGCAGTGACATTTCTAATAGTTACATTGAATCAATATATCAAAAGGCAATTGATTTGGGTGCTTATGGAGGAAAGCTGCTAGGAGCTGGTTCTGGTGGATTTATGATGATATTAGCACCCAAAAACCAACATGAGGCCATTAAAAAAGCCATTGGCTTATATCAACTGAATTTTAATTTTGATTCCTCAGGTGTGAGGATTACTTATTATGATCAATCAAAGGTGAATGAACTCGTATGAAAGTGATGATTACAGGTTGCCAAGGAAATCTTGGCTCAAGATTGGTGCCTTACTTGGAAGAAAGAGGCATCCAATGTATTGGTGTGGATGCAGGTTTCTTTCAAACAGGTGTTCTTGGAGTTGTGAAAGACCCCGTTTTAGTCACAAATGATGCACGTCAGCTTGAAGACAAACATTTCCATGATGTAGAGGCAGTGATTCACTTGGCGGCTATTTCAAATGATCCTTTGAATCAGCTGGCTTCAAATTTAGTGTATGACCCGACTAGAACTTATACAAGAAAGATTTCTGAGATTTGCAAGCAAAGAGGGATACGTTTCATCTTCCCTTCCTCATGCTCTGTCTATGGTGTGGGTTCAAATGACTTGCTCACAGAAGATGATGAGATTAAACCTCAAACAGGGTACTCACTGAACAAGGTGCAAATAGAGGATGATTTACGTGCACTTGGAGACAATACCTTTAGGCCAATTGCGTTAAGGCTTGCGACTGTTTTTGGATATTCACCCCGCATGAGATTTGATGTTGTGATTAACATGTTTGTTGGTATGGCACTCACAGAGGGTAGAATCATGCTTAACTCAAATGGTCAGGCCTGGCGACCTCATTTATATATAGATGATGCTTGTGAAGCCTTTTATCAATCACTTATGACATCGTCTCTGGATTCTGGTTTGAATGTGATGAACATTGGTCGAAATGATAACAATTTAAGAATTATTGATATTGTTGAAATGATGAAAACAATTTGTCCACAACTCAAAGTTTCTTTTATGAATCAAGAGGATTCAGATGAAACAGATCTAGTGCGTGATAGAAAAATTCAAGACGGTGTAGATAAAAGAACTTATAAAGTTGATTTTTCAAAGATTCCCAATATTTTACCGAAGTGTGAAATAAAGGTGTCTGTCTATGATGGTATAGAGCGGCTCATGACAAACTTGAATGCTTTAAGCTTTAATCAAAAGATTTTCAAATCAAGATGTTTCTATAGATTGCAACAACTTGAATACTTGCATAAGCAAAAATTAGTGAATGATGAGCTGGCGTGGTGTGTATGAAAATCTTATTGTTAGCTAGCCATAAAGTTGGTCTTGATGTTCTAAATTATCTCATTAATCAAGACGAGCAAATACTAGCGCTTGGTTTGCCCGATGACAAAGATGGTGACATGCTGTCGGATATTAAAAAAATTGCTCATGAAAATAATATTTCGAGTATATTGCAAGGAGATAAGAAGTTTTTTGAAGATATTTCT
>NZIM01000036.1 GCA_002691585.1 Legionellales bacterium | reverse complement strand
CATTACTACCAAATGACTCCAGCCCTGTCATATTATTATGCTCCAATGAATATTCTGCAGCGATAAACACAAAAGAACTCAACACCATTTCCGTCGAATTTAAAGAGAAGCGAGACGGGGCTCTAAAAACCATTGCTGTGAATGCTAAAAGAGCCAGAGGCATGATGGCAGCTTTTATTGCAAAGAATAGAGCAGAGAACATTGAGGACCTCAAACATTTTAATGCATCAGGTTACACGTTCGAGCCGTCTCAATCCTCTAACCAACGCTTACTTTTTGTACGCTCCGCTTAGCAAGATGAATAAGAATGAGCTGCTCCTTCTTAGAAAACTGATTCAACAAATAATGGTTGTGTACGATATCATGGGCCGTCATCTCGTGTTTTCGCATCCACCAAACGGTGTAAAATCGCACACGTGTCCCACGCCCCATACCAAACAATACTGCCTTTGATGCGAAAAATCGCTTTAACCTCGCAAAAATTAACACTTAACACCCCTTGATTGTAAAAAAAGCCTTACAAAAACTCACACCCTTTAGAAAAAAAAACTATCAAAACAACCATAATTTATGTTATTTTTCTATTGAGGTATGGTATTTAGCCAGATTAATTCAATATTGTGTATATTTTGCACATATTGTATGCAAAAACAGAACTCTGCTCAATAATCCATCCGCCTCATTGTTTGTAAGACATATACTACAGGGTAAACAGATGAGCACATTCTCACGACCAGACGACGTTGTTTCTTCAAGAAGCTCTCGAGCGAATCGTTTAAAAAGACTTAGAAAGATGACTAGAAAATCGCGTAAAGCATTTTCAGAGCTATATGGTATTTCACAGGGCACACTTCAAAACTGGGAAACCGCACGTTTTGGAGGCCTTACTGAGAAAGGCGCACATATCATTTTAAAAGCGTTAAAAAACGAAGGCATTCATTGTAATTTTGAGTGGTTAATGTATGGAGCAGGGACTGGCCCTAACATCGGTGCTTTACTCGTCCCAAATGACGCTCCCTCCAAAAGAACCAAAACGACATCTATTGATGATGATTTAAATGTATTTAAGCAACTGAACGAAAATACCATTCACATGTATGTGAACGATGACACAATGACCCCTTATTATTCAAAAGGTGAACTCGTTGCGGGCACCATACATAAAGCAGAAGCTATCTCGCAGTGTATTGGGCATATATGTATTGTAAAACCTATTGAGTGGCCTCAACAAATCAAATTGGTGCGTAAATCAAGCAAAGAAAATGCATATCATTTAATAGCACTAAACCCGTTAACCTTAGACCGCCATGCAAACCTTCATGATGTTGAACTTGAATTTTGCGCCCCCATTACATGGGTTAGAAAAGAGGACTCTTAATCAGGGATAAAAACAAGGAACTATGCTATATATTAATATTGATATGGGGTTCCTTATAAAGTGCGTTATTCATTTTATTTAATTATTTTACTTGTTATGCAAACACCCTTTGCAGTAACCATGGGTACAATATTTTCAGATGCTATAGGTTGCAACTATGGACTAAAATCCTCTTATTATGGGATTGACTCAGCAATCGGGGAGCAATATCAGGCAATTGGTACACTGTTACCCGCTGCAAAATTTGAATATGAATCTCGAGATAACACAACAACGCTGGCATCCGGTACAGAATTTAGACAACAACCTACGATTAAACGAGCCACAGCCACAAGCACCATTTCTCTCGCAGCATTTTATGGGCTACGGGCAGCTAATAAAAACATTGAAATACAAATACTGAATTTTTTAAACGACAAACAAACATTACTTCTTAATGTATTTGAAGCATACAAAGGTGCGGTCGTAAATTACGAAATTTACTACACACAAAAGGCACAAATCAAATACTTAGATAATGTATACAGTCAAGAAACGCAAAAGATGGATGCTGGTGCTTCAACACAAACCAATGTTGCTCAAGCTAAAGCAAATCTTGATAAAGCAACTGCAAATAGCATCAAAAGTCGCATGAACATCATCATGAGCTTAAATACGCTGAAAGCTCTAACGGGAACGCACTATAAGTCCTTGCCTAAGTTACCTGAAGACATTAATGCTTCTAAAGAACTACAACTGAAACCTTTACGCTTTTATCAAGAAGAAGGCTTTAAAAATAATTTGGTTTTAAAACAGTTAAGAAAAGGCGTTGAGTTCCAAACTGCAGTACAACGGGCTGCGCAACTACAGTATTTACCATATCTTCAGATCACAGGCCAATATAGCGAGACAGATTTTGCTAGTTCAGACGAACCAACTTCGTTCGATATTTCAAGAAATAAACGAGCGACGGCAAGTATTATCTACACTTTTGGTGGTGATCGTTACGGTAAAATGAAGACTCAAATAGCGCAAAGAAAGATCGTTGAAAATCGCCTCAATAATGAAATAAGTCATTTTTATAGTAATGTAGCAAATGCCTACCTTGGAACAATCGCTAGCGCACGATCAATTGAGAAATTTGACCAAACCGTCTTAAGTGCAGAAATATCACTCAAAGCGTCAAAAGCATCGTTTGATGTTGGCGCAGCAACAATTTTAGATATTTTAGATAGTCTTCAAGATTTAATGGATGCACAAGCTAGCGCTGCAAATGCTAGATACAATTACCTTTCTTCATATATTAGTGTAAGGCAGCTTGCAGGAGAAGATATCTGGGAATATACAGAGGATCTAGATAAAGTGCTAACTAAACAAATAAAGATTGATTACTCTTTACTTTAATTTCTCTTCATTAAACCATACTGAACGGCGAAGCTTCTTATCATATTTTTTCAACTTAAGCTTACCTTCATTATTTCTTTGATTGACTGAAGTAGTATAAAACACTCCTGTTTTTTCAGAAGAAACCAACTTAATATTTATTCTTGCGTTACTTTTTTTAGCCATATAAAATCCAACCTTAGCTTACTAACATACCATCTTTTACACGCTTTAAAGCTTCAGTAAGGCCAATTTTATCAATTAGTCTAATTGCTCTAGCCGTAACTCTCAAACGAATGTACTGTTTAGATACAGGATCCCAAAAACGCTTATTTTGTAGGTTAGGGAAAAACCGACGCTTAACATGGTTTCTTGCGTGAGAAACGTGATTACCTGTCATTGGCTTTTTTTTGGTTATTTCGCACTGTCTGCTCATAATTTAACACCTAAAGTAAGTTTTTCATATTACATAAATAATTTATGAGAAACAAGCTTTTTTGTTGAATAAATGTTTTTTTCAAATTCTATCCATTCAACATTGACAATCAAATTATAATTTGTAAGATCTAACTTATGGTCAAATCAGAATTTATAGAATTACTTAGTGAAAAAAATCCTCAGTTTAATCAAAGGGAAATAGAATCAATGACAGATTTTATTATCAGAACAATGATTAACGGATTATCCAATGGCAAGCGAATCGAAATTAGAGGATTTGGCAGCTTAAACATCAAATACCTAAAGCCACGCGTTGCGATGAACCCACAAACACGACAAACCATCCAGACACCTGGCAGAAATAAAGTACATTATCGTTCTAGTAAAAAGCTACGTGATGCTATTAATCCTAACCTAGTAGAAAGCGATTAAGTTATAGGCTCTGTTACGCCTGTTTGCCCCTGATATTTTCCAGTACGATCCTTATAAGACGTTTCGCAAACTGAAACTGCTTTTAAGAAGATCATTTGTGCGACTCCCTCATTGGCGTAGATTTTTGCTGGTAGATTTGTTGTATTCGAAAACTCTAGCGTCACATGACCGTGCCACTCAGGCTCTAATGGGGTCACATTAACAATAATACCGCAGCGAGCATAAGTAGATTTACCAAGACAAATTGTTAGAATATCTCTTGGAATATTAAAATATTCTACCGTTCTTGCTAAAGCAAAGCTATTTGGAGGAATGATGCAATGATCCCCTGTCACATTGACAAAACTTTTTGGGTCAAATGATTTTGGGTCGACAACTGCAGAGTGAATGTTTGTGAAAATTTTAAATTCATTTGCACAACGTACATCATAGCCATAACTTGACGTTCCATAAGATACAATCTTTCCTTCTTCTGTCTTACTGACTTGTGATGGTTCAAAAGGTGTAATCATTCCCTTTTCTGCCATTTCTTTAATCCATCGATCCGGTTGCACAGACATAACCTCTCCTATTTAAACAATTGTAATATTAGGCATATTTGCTGAGGGGTGTGGCTTAATTAACATCAACCCTTTCAACAACTTTACCGCGATTTGATCAAATAATACCTTATACTGATCAAACCCCTTGTTACTGGAATATAAACTGAGCGCCATTTCTTTTGCAATAGGTAATTTTGCAAACGTTTTTATCTTATGCTCTTTTTCAAGTTTACTACCTCCGACATGATTCAATAAATCCTCTCGATGTTGACACTTTGGACACTCAAAATAATCCATATTTTGGATTAAACCTAACACAGGAATCGTGAGCTTCTCAAACATCTTAATGCCTTTTAAAGCATCTTGATTGGCCATATCATGGGGCGTTGTAACAACCACCACACCCACAACAGGAATTTTTTGAGACAGCGTTAGCTGCGTATCACCCGTACCTGGAGGCAAATCTACAATCAAATAATCTAAATCATCCCAGGCAGTTTGTTTAATTAACTGTTGCAATGTGTTGCTTAGAATAGGTCCACGCCAAATCATCGGCTTTTCTTGGTCCATCAACAATGCAATCGACATCACCTGAAGACCTTGAATACGAATAGGAAGGAAACGATTGTTTTTTGTCACCTCCGCCTGTTCTGTTTTGATTCCCAGCTTCAAAGGAACATTTGGACCATAAATGTCAGCGTCAAATATACCAACGTTAGCTCCAAGGGCACTTAAAGCCAAAGCAAGATTAACCGCACAAGTTGTCTTACCTACCCCGCCTTTACCAGAAGCAACAGCAATGATGTTCTTCACTCCATCAATTTTAGTATTGGGGATTTGTGTTTGATACGTAGTAATTGCCTTTTTTATTTTAACCGTTTTAATGTCAGGATTAGTTTTTTCTAAAATACTGGCCGTTAACTCTTCAACACTGGTTTCCAATGGAACTTTTGTCTTGAGTGTGAGTTGGTCGCCTTGAACGACTGATGTTGAAATCTTTGAGAGAGGCTCGTTAAAGATAGGATCTTTGATCTTGTTTAGCAATTTATCAATATTCATTATATGTTTACCTGTTTGTCATATGCTACTTGTATTAACCTACTCTTGCAGTATACTCTTTCAATAATATGCCTGTAAACCTACCGTTATTGTCTGAGCTAAAATCTGCAACGCAACAGATTTCTCCTGGCCTAGTCGTAGTATCAAAAAAACGCTCAACAAAAGACATTATCACGTTGTACGAAAACGGCCAAAATCATTTTGCTGAAAACTATGTACAAGAAGCGTTAGTCAAAATCACTGAATTAGAATCCTGCGATATAACATGGCATTTCATTGGACAAATTCAATCTCGAAAAATAAAAGCAATTTGTCAAAACTTCCATTGGATTCATAGTATTGATCAAAAAAAACATATCGATGCCATTGCAAAATTGCCTCTTAAAGCGCCTATGAATACTTGCATTCAGGTGACTCTAGATGAACAAGCACATAGGGGCGGAACACAGCCTGATCAGTTGGATGAATTATTGCGACATGCAATGGAAAATAAAAACATTCACCTTCGTGGATTGATGTACATGGCCAATCAACATACGAATATTACTGACCAATTTCATCTCATCCAAAAGCTATTTCTCTCGTATCAAAGACAATATCGGCTTGATACATTATCGATGGGAATCAGTTCCGATTATCGTTTGGCCCTCTCGCACGGGAGTACATTAATCCGAATTGGGAACGCACTTTTCAATTAAACCCTTATAAACACTAGAAAAAAGGATCGCTTTGGAGTACAATATCATTATATATTATGATATCAATATTTGGATTTAGCCACCATCGATGCTCCGTTGATTTTAGAGAAAGAGTTAGTCTCCCTCAGGATCAATTTTGTTCTGTTCTACGAAAAGTACAACAATTAACTCAATGTGAAGATGTTTTATTTTTTAGTACATGTAATCGTACGGAGCTTGTCATTGGATCTAACAATGACATACCCAAAAAAGTACTTCTAAATTGGTTAAGCGCTCATTGTAATATTGAAATGTCGATCTTAGAAAAACATCATTATCTTTACACAAAAGAAAAAGCCATCCATCATTTATTGCGTGTGTGCAGCGGGCTAGATTCAAAACTGGTTGGAGAGACCCAAGTTTTTGGCCAATTTAAAACAGCCTATTCGATTGCAAAGGATGCTGGAACGCTTGATGGATCAATGGACTGGATTTTACAAGAAGTGTTTAGTATTGCAAAGGCCATTCGACATACAACAAAAATCAGTCATAATTCTGAGTCAATGGGATACGCTATTAAAAAAATCGTTCAATCCAATAATCAAACCATTCAATCTTCAAACCTTCTTTTTATTGGTACGGGTGAAATTATTTCTGTTGCCATTGACTACTTAGGTAAAGAGCTCCCAAATTCCATCACCATTGCGAGCCGCTCTTTACAACGAGCCATTGAGTTTGCAAAACCACATCATGGAAAAGGCATTCGCATTCAGGATGTACCAAACGCAATCAAGCATGCAGATATTGTCATTAGCGCCTCAGCAAGTCAATTACCTATTATTGGAAAAGGGATGATTGAAACCATTTTGAAAGATCGCAATGGATTAACCCTGTTCGATTTAGCAATGCCTCGCGATATTGAGCCAGAAATTGCATCACTTAAAGGCATCACATTATATAATATTGACCAAGTTCAATCATTTATTAGTCACACTGAAATGCAACGAGAAACAAGAGTTAAAGCAGCTGAAAAAGCTATATCCGATGCCATTCCACACCTAATGAAAGAGCTTACAATTAAAGATCAACAAGGCATCATAGTGTCCCTTAGAGAAAAAATGCACGATCTAAAAAACATTCAATTAAAAAAAGCACAGCAACAACTAACTCAAGGACAAAATCCTACTGATGTGTTAAATGAAAACCTCAATCAATTAACAAACCGCTTACTTCACCTCCCAACAGCCTTATTACGATCTGCTCTACTAAATGAAGATGTTCATACATTAAAGCACTTGAAAGACCTGTTTAGCCTGGAAGACTAAAATGAAATCTCTATCATCCTCATTGATACAAAAGCTTGAAATACTCACTTCTAAACACGACAACCTTACCGATACCATTAATGAGCACAATATAGAGCCAAAAGCTATGATTGAAGCCTCTAAAGAGCTTGCAAAAATCTCTCCGGTAGTAACACTTTATCAAAATCTTCTTGAGAAAAAAGTTGAACGAGAAGAGGCTCAACGCCTTCTTGAAGATCCTCAAATGCAAGAACTAGCACAACTAGAAATCATTGAGCTAGATCGTTCGACTGAGAAAATAATTGAAGAAATTATGGTTGCCTTAGTTCCGGAAGATCCAGACAATGACAAAAATGTTTTTTTAGAAATTCGTGCAGGTACCGGCGGAGACGAAGCTGCACTATTTGCACAAAATCTCTACGACATGTACTTACATTTTGCGGATCAAAACAGATGGCAAGTTGAGCCTATTCAGACTGCTATCACAGGTCAAGGCGGGGTTAAAGAAGCGGTTGCACTCATTTCAGGAAAGAATGTTTACGCAAAATTAAAATTTGAAAGT
>NZIM01000035.1 GCA_002691585.1 Legionellales bacterium | reverse complement strand
AATTTATTCCCAAATATTAAAGCATTGCTTCCAAAGATGTCGCTTAAAAGTGATGCTGCCTTTTGCCGATTTCTTCTTGAAGAAGTTTTTATCGGAGTTGTACCAGGCAGCAGTTATGGGTGTCCTGGGCATTTCAGACTCAATTTTGCATTAGATCCTAACAGGCTTAAAGAAGCCATGGATAGAATGCAATCTGCGATCATTGATCGCTTATCGGATGGTTAATTAGTTGTCTTTTTAATTCGTTGCAATAATTTTATTAAAATATCTAACAACTCATTTTCAACATACATTTTGTTACTGATATGCAACATATTATCAGTATTCACTAATTCCTCATTCAAAGAGGCAAAAGTGAAATTTAAGCATGTGAAGTAAATAAGCGTTAGAAATAATTTGATTAACATAGTGATCTCCTTTCATTCTATGTTATCTATATAACGATTCTTTGTATTGACCGTTATTATATTTGTTAAATCAATAATTTCACTTTTAAGAATGAACTAGTGACCCGATGCAAACTTACATTGGAGTCCTGAAAGTATATATTATACAGAGAATTTGATTCGCTTTTCTTTGGCTTCACCATGCATTCATACAATCTATATATTTCAAATAACACTAAAGTGATCACTACGTTCTTAAATATTTAAAATGCTAAATTAGATAAACTATTCTATCTAACCTATATAGGTTTAAGGGATACTAATAAAACTGACTAGACTTTGCTTATTATCATTTTAAGTGTACAGGGTAATATAGTACTCAGTTTCATAATCCAGCACACATCCCTAACTTTATGCCCTATTGTATGTAGCTTATTTATGCGTCTTCTTTTAAAGAAAACTAACGTTATAATATACTGACACTATACAGCATAGCCTCCATGAGCATTATAATTCTCAGCGAGAAAGAGCTCAGACTGAGTGATTGAGTGGCAGAGGTTTATGCTTAAGAGAATATAGAGCGAAGCTAATAATTTTGATTTCATCGGATAAATGTAACACTACAGTTTTATTTTGTCAATAAATGAGCCCTAAATAGATAATTGTGTAATTTCGTTTGTTAAATTGATTATCTCACCTTCAGGAATCCAATAGTAACTATCTAAAAGATCTATATTTAAGTGTGGGAAGTTACCAAGCTTATCGCTATCTGATCGGCTCCACCATTCATTAATATAATCTATATTGTTTAAGTGATATGTGGTTTTGATAATTTCACTTTCCCCACTGTAGAAACCAAAATCCAACAGATTGTCATAGATCATATATTTGTTGTCAGTGTACGGGACTTTTAAAAATTCACTATTGAACACAGCATCATTATATGAATGTATCGTATATTTACGCGTATCATCCCTAAAAAGAACGCCTGTAAGCGTTAATTCCTCAACATTATGCCTTATGACATGAGGCTCTGTTATATTCTCCTCGTAGACGTCGTCGTATATTACATTTAAATGAGATGTAATTTCAATCGAACCAGTATTAGCATTACGTTTATCTGAAAATGCTTCTCCTAAATTCTTAAGAACCTCATCTTTATATGGAGACATTAACAAAGCCCTTCTTCTAACATTTAAAAATGGATCTATACATATCTCAACTATCAGAAAAATACCTATAGGTATAAAATATGGAGCTAATGCATAGATCTGAGCAGACGTTAGCAAGCTAATCATGTGGGGATGCATAAGGTCCCCAACAAAAACAAAAAGCAAGGCAGTTATATTAGAACAAATAATTCGTATAAATTTTTCATAGTCATTTTCACCTGCGATATCATTAAAAGTATTATACAACGTTCTTACCGCAATAAAAGCGCAAAAACATTGATAATAGGAAGTGGTGACAAAAATGATATATGCACAATAATCGTAATAGTGATTTAGGACAGGCAATGCTAAAATTAAATCAGTAATTACTAATGTGGTAAAAAGAAAGAGTCCATAAAAATTAAAAAAACTAATAAAAAATAACGATAAGGAAGCAGCACCCAACACAATAGTTTTTATAGTAGCTAATAAAATACAAGCGACAACTCCAGATTTTAAAGCAAACCTAATCCTGGGATAATTGTGGTAAGTTGACCCATCAATAGATAAGTCAGTTCCTATAAACATTAACAGAGGAACCAAAAGCTCTATAAGTAATTCAAAACTCATGAAAACGATAGCTCTTTTGAGAACTGTATTCTACAGGAAGTAAACTTAAATCTATAAATAATGTAATATAAAAAATATAATATTTTTAATAACTTCTTATTCATTATTTTATGATAATGATCTAAGGAAAAAAAATCAATCTCCCCCCTTTAAAAAAATGAACCATTGATTGATGTCATAGAAGTTTCTTCATTCAAAGAATGATTCGAAAATGATGGAAAATCTAGTTTACTCTGATTTATTTTAGTAAGAATAGATTGAAATAAATTTTCTTTTTCGTCTTCATCAACGTTATTAATATACTCAGGTGGTAAAGTGACACATAATGTTGGGAAATCACCAATCTTTTGGGATTGACTCCACCATCGTTTTAATTCATCGTTACAAAAAATATGATATTCGAAATTATTTTGATATTGAATGAGTTTGAATACGTGAACTGTAACATTAGGACTTCTAAAATAATTAACATTTTTATTAATAGAAACTAGGTATTTATTAATTAATGTCGATAGTATCTTCATATTGATTGAAAAATTTTTATCATGATGCCTTACAAACACCGATAAACCTTTTTGAAACTCCTCTAAAGAAATCGTTTCTCTACATTTAGTAAATTCATCTGAATACCAATCATAGTAAAATAGATGATTTGGAAAAGCCGGATGATCAAAATAAGTGAATACTTTATCACCCTGAAACCATTTATTATAAAAATACTGAACAACCGTATAAGAATTTGTAGATACATCATCGCAAATAAAAATATCTGGTAAAGCTGTAAAATTTTGAGAGTTGAAAAAGAACAAAAAATTGCTTGATGCATTCACATACGATAATTTAAATTCCTCTTTTATTTTTTTTATAATCATTGGGCTTTGAGGCAGTTCATCTTTAAACAAAACACTATGAGACGATACTTTTGTAGTTGGATTGATCTCCATTTTATCAAAGCCATCAACATAATGATCACGAATAATACTCCATTTTTGTGAATTTTGTCTTCGGTTTGATTTGAAATTAATACTTGGAATATCAAAGCTATTCTCAACTTTTTCTAGAAATAGCATTACACTCTGACCAACTTCTTCAATCAGCAATAAAACTAATTGAAAAAAAGCTAGGCCACATAATACACCAAGACCATATGGAGGTACCGTATTCGACAAAACGCATGATAATAATTGTAAAACGCATGATATACCAATAAACAAATGATGAATGAGCTCCATATCTGAATTGATTAAGCTATTTGAAGAGAAAATAATTGTAAAAAACAGGAATATTGTCCCCACTGAATAAATATTTTGCATTTGTTGAGAAAAGATAGCTATGGAAGGAAACCCCATGAAGCAAATGAAAACATTCAAAATAATGTAGTATACATGAAGAATCGATAGGTTATCTTCTGGTGTACGTGAATCGAATCTCCAGACTTTGTTATAAAGCCTAATACCATGAGAATACACTTCTGTCGGAAATGAAAAGGCTCCCATGAAGCCTAAAAAAAACAATAAGAGTGGCGTAGAAACATAGAATAAAATACTGATGATACATGGCAATATAAGACACATTATTTCAAAGTACGAAGATTGGAGGCGCTCACTATTCAGTTCATTAAGATCCACCCCTTTTAAGCACAAAAAAGCAATGAAATGGGCAAAAAAAATATAATCTGAGATCACAGCATGAGCTAGGAATATGGCAGCTACCCAAAAAAACATATTAAATTGACTCCCTAAACCCTATTAAAACTTTACCTTACAAAAGCATACTCATATCCATTTACATTTTAATCGCTCGTTTGTCTAAATTCAATTGAACTCTTTGATAACAAGACAACATTGATTATTTTACAAATAAACTATTGACCTGGATAAGTAGTTATTGCAGAATGGGAGTTATTCCGCGGTAGCTCAGTGGTAGAGCAGGTGACTGTTAATCACTTGGTCGACGGTTCGAATCCGCCCCGCGGAGCCATGTGTCCCTACCCTTTTATAATGAGCATTTACGACATTTCTTTTGAACTCCTTGATGACAGTGTGTTGGAATTAAACGCATTTAACAATCAATGCTTTATTGTAGCCAACACAGCATCTCTTTGCGGTTTTACAAACCAATATAACGATCTAGAAAAGCTGCATCAACGTTTGAGAATTCCAATAATTGCAACACCTTGTAATGATTTTGGAAAACAAGAACCTAATTCAAACAAAGATATAATGTGTTCAATAAAAAAAGAATTTAACGTTTCATTTCATGTCACTACTAAAGTAAAAATCATCGACAACCCACACCCTTTTTATCAGTGGCTTTATAAAAATAATGGATTTTTATCATACCCTAGGTGGAATTTCTATAAATACATCATAGGGAAAGATGGTAGACTGCTCGCTTGGTTTTCACCATTGGTAAAGCCAACAGATCAAAGAATAATCAACATTCTAAATAAGTTGGGCTAAATCCAAATCCTTTTTTGTATTAATTTCTAACGGTACCCCTATTGTTTCAGTTACCGCAATTTTAAGGCCATTTTCTATTACTCGTAACTGCTCTAAAGACTCTGTCAGCTCAAGAGAAGATGTAGGTAACTTTGTAATGCTTTGTAAAAAATCATTTCGATAAGCATACAATCCGATATGATGCATAACATTTAAAGATGGTACAGGCTTCATTTGAAATGGAATGTTTGCTCTAGAAAAATATATTGCGTGACCATGTAGATTGAGTAACACTTTAACATGAGAAGGATCTTGAATTTGATCCAACGGAACTCTCACCCCAACAGTTGACATC
The DNA here is from genome assembly GCA_002691585.1 of Legionellales bacterium. Classification (GTDB taxonomy): domain Bacteria; phylum Pseudomonadota; class Gammaproteobacteria; order Comchoanobacterales; family Comchoanobacteraceae. The sequence goes on along the minus strand of NZIM01000035.1, from coordinate 8,983 downwards.
GTATCACAACGATTTTCAACAAAAGGTTTAATTAAGTCCTCAAGCATTTGTTTTGTAACAAAAGGTTGGTCACCTTGGACATTGATGATGATATCATCATCTTGAAACTGTCTTGCAACAAATGCCACTCTATCTGTACCACATGGTAATTCGCTAGGTGTCATAGCGACATTACCACCAATATCTGTAATGATACTTTCAATGTGTTCATGGTCAGTTGCAATAATTACTTTTTCAAAAAGACGTGCGTTCAAAGCACTTTCGTAAGTGTGTTGAATGACAGCCTTACCTCTAATAGGAAGCGTCATTTTAGCTGCTAAACGACTTGAACCGTAGCGCGCGGGAATAATACAAATCAAATTCATAAATCAAATACCTTAAGACACTTCATATAATTATCATTTATAGCTAAAAAGCGAATGATAATCCAGATCTTTTTTCAGGCTCATGCTCAGCGAAAATGTTTAAAATCAATTATAATAGTAGTATACACAGGGAGTATTTATGGCCATTTATAACGCACCAATTGATGAATACATGTTTCTTTTAGATTTATTTGATTATAAGAATGAAACATACGACGTAGAAAGTTTAAAAGCAATATTTTTAAGTATTGAAAAGTTTTGTCAAAATGAGTATTTACCAGCAAATAAGAAAGGCGATCAAGTTGGAATAAAATATGACTCAAAACAACGCTGTGTCAAAATGCCTGAATTTTGCCATACCCTTTACCAAAAACTTTTAGACACAGGCGTTTTACCTCTATCAATGCCCGAAGAGTTTGGAGGTGGTGGCGCCCCTATGGTTGTCTACACAATTATTAATGAAATGATGTGTGCAACAAATAATGCATTTACAATGGGTCCTGGACTTACAGAAGGAGCTATTACAGCAATTCATCAAAAAGGTTCAGAGGAAATTAAAAAAGAGTATTTACCAAAGCTTATTTCTGGTGAGTGGATGGGAACAATGTGTTTAACAGAGCCCCATTGTGGAACAGATCTTGGGCTAATCAAGACAAAAGCAACACCACAAGATGATCATTACCTCATTGAGGGTACTAAAATATGGATTTCTTTTGGTGATCATGATTTAACTGAGAATATCATTCATTTGGTATTGGCTAAACTTCCAGATGCCCCAGAAGGAACAAAAGGCATTAGTCTATTTTTAGTACCTAAGTATCTAGATAAAAAAAGAAATAATGTATATTGCGACGGATTAGAAGAAAAAATGGGTATTCATTTATCACCTACATGTGTGATGAATTTTGATAAAGCTAAAGGATGGTTGGTCGGGGATCTTAATAAGGGCATGCAAGCGATGTTCATTATGATGAATGCTGCTCGAGTTGGAGTAGGTGTTCAAGGGCTTGCCTTAGCAGATATTGCATATCAAACTGCTCTTAGCTTTGCAAAAGATCGTAGACAATCTCGTTCATTGGATCCAAAAAAACGTGAAATGAATGAGTCTGCAGATTCAATTTTAGTTCATCCAGATGTTAGAAGAATGTTATTAGAGTGCAAAGCGACCAATGAAGCAATGCGTGCTTTAGCGATGTACGCAATACTTGAACAAGATAAAAATGGTGACACAGATAAATTTGCCCTACTCACCCCCATAGTAAAAAGTTATCTCACAGAGAGAGGTTGCGAGAATATTTCAACTGCACAACAAGTACTTGGTGGCAGTGGTTATGTCAGTGACTGGGATATAGAGCAATATTATAGAGACGCTAGGATAAGCATGATATATGAAGGGACCAATGCGATACAAGCACTTGATTTAGTTGGAAGAAAACTTCCTAAACATCAAGGAAAAGCACTAATGGATTTATTCAAAGAAATTGAATCTGCAGAGAAAGAGTTTCTTCCAGAATTTAAAAAGGCATGTGCCTCTTCTAGGCAAAAAGTACAAACTGCAGCTCTTTGGTTAATGGAAAATGCAATTAAAGACCCTGAAGAAGCTGGTGCGGTAGCAACACGTTTTTTAAATTTAATGGCTTTTGCTCTAATGACCTATATGTGGGGCTTAATGACCAAGTCCAAACGTAAAGACAAAATTGCAACAGGTGAGTTTTTTATACATCATGTATTACCAGAAATGGACTTATATGCTAATCAACTTAAAGCCGGAAAAAGAGACATCATGAAACTTCATGAGGATCATTTTTAAAATAATGAAATATAATGCACCCTTAAAAGAATACCATTCTATCTTAAAATGCTTAAATTTTAATGACTCTAATGTATCCTTAAAAGAAGCAAATGCGTTATTGAAAAAGATAAATGATTTTAGCACAAAAGAATTATTACCATTATTTCCATACGACCATCTACAATTTGATAATGTTAAACACATTGTAAAGTTACCAAAAGGCTATAAAGCAATATATAAAAAAATGTGTCAACTTGGTTTTCAATCTTTTGAACATCCAAAGTCTATTGGAGGAAAAGGCATTCCCAAAGCAATTTCATGTTTAATACAAGAAATTTTGATGTCATGTAATAGTGCATTTTTTCTGGGAATGAGTTTAACACAAAGTGCTGTTATTGCCCTAAATGAATTTGGTAGTTCAACATTAAAAAATCAGTACTTAAATGATATGGTAAATGGCACATTAGCCGGTTCTATGTGTCTAACAGAAAGTCATTGTGGGACTGACTTAGGTCTTATAAAATCTAAAGCGATTCCTAAAAATGGATATTACGAAATTCATGGATCTAAAATATGGATCACATTTGGAGAACATGATTTAACTAAAAATATTGCACACTTAGTACTTGCGAAGCTACCTGATGCGCCAGAGGGATCAAAAGGAATCAGTTTATTCTTAGTACCTAAATACCTAAATGACGGGTCTAAAAACCATCTTCATTGTTCTGCATTAGAGCATAAAATGGGTAATCATCTTTCCCCAACATGCACAATGCAGTTTGAAGGCGCGAAAGGTTGGCTAATTGGTGAACCAAATAAAGGTTTAAAAGCAATGTTTATTATGATGAATGATGCAAGGCTTTCTGTTGCTAATCAGGGCATTGCATTATCTGAAATTGCACTTCAAAAAGCTAAAAATCATCTTGGAAAATTAAAAAAAGAAAATTATTTCATAAAAAAAGCATACGCATACCATATTCCTATGAGAGGTTTAATGGTTTACACATGTCAGAAAGTTGATCAAAAAGATTATGAACGTGTTGGTCTTTTAACACCTACCCTAAAAAGTTACTTTACAGAAAAAGGGTGTGATCACATTAATACTGCACTTACAATAGGTCAAACACGTGATAATGAATCAGAAAGTAACATATTCCAACACTACATTGATGCAAGAATAAGTATGATTTACGAAGGCACAAATGGCATTCAAGCATTAGATCTTGTTATGAGAAAATTACCAAGAGACAACTACAACGCAATTGATAAACTACTTGAAGACATTGAGAAGCAAAAAATTCCAGAAAAATTTATTGCAAAAGCGTATCATTTAGATATTTTACATTTGTTTCATATGTGTTATGACCTTATGAAACGATATCTAGAGGAAGATCTTGAATGTGCAGCGACATGTGCACCCTATTTTTTGAAAAGCTTTGCACTATTTCTTCTTAGCTATATGTGGATGAAGCAGTATACTCCTCACAACGAAGAATTATGTGAATTATTTCATAAGGAAGCTTTAAAAGAAATAGAGGTTTATCTTACTAAAATTGAAGCAGGTAAACACGCAATAGTAGATTTTAAAGTAGAATATTTCTGATCATACACCTGTTTTGCCAGGACTTCTCTTAGAGTCTAATTTATTTTCCCTTTCATTTTCCTGAGACTCAACAAATCGGGCAATAAATCCACCTACTGACTGAGATACCACTGACATTGTGTTGGTTTGTTTTTTTAGATTCGCAAACTGTCTATTAATCATCACACCTTTCACTAGTTCATTATTTATAGACCCACCGCCAGAGAATAATGTTTGAGATCCCCCGCTATGTTTTATTAAGAACTCCTCTATATGTGGTTGGCCAGAGGCAATACCTGATTCTACTAAATACTTTGCAACATCGTCCACAGTATGTTTTTGTGATTCAGCAAATTCTTTCAGTAACTTTTCTGAAATAAGAAATCCATTTTTCGTGACATATGAGTTTGCATTTTTTATATTTTGCTTTTGTAAATCTTCGGCTTGTTTTTTTATCCATTCTGCAAGCACATCTGCCTTAATTAAGTCATCTGGCATTAGTCCTTGAATATCAATTGGTTCTAATCTAGATCGTGCAACAAAGTCTTTTTCAAGATTAACATCAATGTCGAACTGCCCAAGTTTTTCGTGTTGATCAATTAATGAATCATACCACCATTCTAGTACTTTACGATCTTGAGAAATCCATTTATATCCAATATCAGGAATAATTCTAGTTGCAATATTGACTGTGAGGTGGTTTATCATTGACTGAGAGTGCTTAGGTACATTACGTTGACGGAACCATTCACAATTAAAATTTGTCATGGGACCATCTAAAGGGTTCCAATTGGCTTTATAAACCCCTCTTTCATCCACTAATTGGATTTGAATCTCACTATAAATTTCACCAATCTGTGATAGTAATGCTGCTGAAAAAATAGCATAAGGAAATATATCCCCATCATTGCGTGATTCTCGTTCTGTTTTTTTAAGATAAGATTCTAATGCCCACAGCGCCCTTAATAATGCTGTATTCACATAAAAATCACGACCTGTTTTATCTGGTAAAGATTGAACATAGTTTACAAAATTATGTATTAAATCTTTAAATAATGCGTTAAAAAAGTACTCATCAAATGATTCCATCCTGTTTTCGAGTTCATGCATTGACAAAGTCTTTAACTTCTCGAAGTATTTTTGATGAGATGAATCATTCAAAAGAATATTACTATCTTTTATCGGGTATATTAATGACCGATCTAATCTTGCTTTTTCCAATTGTGAAGGTCCTTCATTTAGTGTTGGTTCATAAAACATCAAAACTCACCATTCATTATATCCTTAAATACTGGAATATCATACTTTTCATGATACTCTGCACCCTGAAAGTATAGACCATTTGCAGGAACCATGGTTTCTGCCATTGAACGGTCTTTGGATTCTAGAACATTTTTCAACCATTCTAAGTTGTTTTTACTAAATGCAACACTCAGCATAGTGTCCATCATGATCCGAATCATATGATATAAGAAAGCGTTTGCCTGAAATTTAACACATAACCATGGTCCTTTTTGGATGATTTCTATTTTTCTTATAATTTTATTTGGGTCTTTTGCCTGGCAATTTGCTGCTCTAAATGATGTAAAATCATGAGCTCCTTCTAGTATGTCTGCACTTGCCCTCAAGAGCTTTAAATCAAGTGTAGCATCAACCATTAAAGCATGTTTTGACCATAAAATATTGGGAATGCTATCTTGATACATAAGATAGGCATATTGTCTAGATAATGCACAGTGTCGAGCATGAAAATCAGAATCCGTCTCTCTGTGCCATATTACCTGAATATCGTCAGGTAAAAGAGTGTTCATGCCTCTTATCCAATTATCTGAAGTTCGTATTGCATTTGAATCAAAATGGATGACTTGAGAGGAAGCATGTACACCTCTGTCTGTTCGACCCGCGCAATACACACGTATTTTCTCGTTTGCTATTTTTGATAAACAGGATTCAACAAAGCCCTGTACAGTAGGATAATCATCTTGGGATTGCCAACCAAAGTAATGATCACCTCGATATGCAATACCTAAAACATGTCTCATCCCGTAGTGGGGATCTGATTTAAAATCATTTTTGCACGGTTTTGTTGATGAATGTCACCAACTTTCAAAATAGTTTTCAACTCTTTAAGTGCTAAATCATAATTACTCATGGATAGATATGCTTCAATGAGATTAAATTTTGCTGGAATTGCCTCTGATGAAGACATAAAGTCGTATTCACTTTCTTGCTCGATGGTTTTTGTATTTTCTACTGGCAAGCTTCTGGTTCTTTTACGGTAAACGGTTTTATTTGTATGTTTAGGTGTATTTTTTTCAATAGAGCCTGCGACAGCAAGTACAAAAATCATACCCGCAAGGCCTACTAAATAGGATAGCTCTTGAGGAGTGGCTGGGACTGGAGTTCGAGCGCGAATAGTGCTATCGAGCCGCTGCTTTAAAAGGATATTATCATTCTTTATTGACTCTAAAGATTCGGTGATTTGATTAACGTGGTTATTGATATTGATAATTGAAAGCTGACTAATAGGTTCAGCAAAAGAAGTAGCATTTGGAATAGCTGCAAAAGCTGTTATTGGTATAAATATAATTAGTAGTAACAAACGATGCATGATGAATCCTCCAAACCTTCTAAGATGATACTATGAAGTATGCTCTACATCAAATGATCAATTAAAATTTTGGTGTTGGAGTTGGGATAAAGGGCATTTGGTCGATCCCTGGAGCATTCGTTGGCTTTTTAGTGACTGCTAAGCTTGCTACAATTTCAGCAGCACTGACCGGACCATCAACATTTTCTACGTAAGATTCATTGCTTACTGGTGAAGAATCAAGTGAATCAGAGACCGTTAACTGTGGTGCACTACTGGACTTTGAATAATTACTTAGAGTAATTACATTATTGGAAGTTCGAGAAACAAGACTTGAAAATGGGTCTTTATAACCATTAAAAGGCATAGATATGATATTCTCAAATGCAGCAATGGCACCTGAAAACTCAAATGAACTTAATGGATTTAGTAATTTCTTTATATCTGTACTCATTTCAAACCTCTATACCTATATTATATAAACTGAACCTTAAGGTTTTCTTAAATCTTAGTTTATATTCATAACTTTTTGGTATTTTCGTATCAATAACGCTCTTAATGGTGCTCCAATTCCAAAACCAAACTCATCTGCCATTGAAACCATGCTTATTGAGGTTTCATCTTGCAAATTATGCGTAATTTCACCAATGTGGATTTGGTTTTTAAAAATACAGTGCTGAGCAGGATTTGGGCTTGCAACAATTTCTGTTGATGCATGATCCATGAAATATTCTTTAACTGTTTTCAATGATATAGCTTGCTCAGTTTCAATATGAGAAACCATGGTATGTCCTCTCAGAACAGGAACTTGAACCATTGTGAGATCTATTTTAAAGTTTACATTTGAAAAATAAAACTTTATTTGCTCAAGAATAATTTCTTTCAATTTAGCATTCGATATATGTGAGCTTGAATAGATCTGTGGAAGACAGTTGAGTGCAATTTGTTTAGGAAAAACATCATATTCTATCTCTTCATGATTTAATATTGCCTTTGTTTGCATTATTAGTTCATTCATGGCCACTTGGCCGCCTGTTGATACAGCACATGCAGTAAATAAATTAGCAGATTTGAGATTATATAATCCATTGAATACATCTAATATTAACGTGTACTGATAAGCAATTGGATGCGGTAACTTTACCTCTTTGATCGAATCTAAATCCATCTGATCGAAAAATAGCATTTGAGGATCAAAACCGCCACCAGAAGCATCAATCAACCATTGATGGTTGAAATCAACCCTTGACCGGTAAAACGGATAACTATTATCATCTGCACAATATATTAACAGCTTAATCTGTTCATCTGTAATTGTGTCTAATGGAGCATTTGAGACTGGAGCCCCTCTAAACAAAAAACCATTATCTGACACATCAAAACGATTATAAATTAGAATTTTTTTAACAAATTGAAGTCGCTCGAGCTCAGAAATAATCGCTTGACCTATGCATTCATTTGGTTCAATCAATGCTACTGTAAATGCTTCCTGCATAATGTACCTTCCATGTAAGCTAATCATAGTTTCAAATACAAAATACGTCAATTTATATGAATATTTTTAATTGAAAAAGACTATTAATGTTGTTAGATTGTAATTGTACTAATTATATACAAAACTTATGAACTATGAATATGAAGAAACTGTAGGTAACAATGAGACATTTAACGTCAGAAAACCCGGTGTGACTCAAAACCAAATGCGACATTTAAAACAATCAAAAAACCATCATATCATAGACCTGCATGGGTTAAAATTCACTGAAGCTAAGTTGGCCCTTGATCAGGCGATTTCAGGTAAATTTAAAATCTTAAAAATCATTCATGGAAAAGGTTATCACAGCGAAGATATGAAACCTGTTTTAAAAAATATGGTATTTCACGATTTATCAGATCACCCTAAAGTCATTGCATTTTGTTCTGCAAAACCCAATGATGGTGGTGTCGGCGCAACGTATGTTCTACTCAAAGGGGGAAGCTGATATGAACACAAATGACGAAGGACACTCTATAATTGTTGGGGTTGCAGGACCTTCAGGATCTGGCAAAACACTTTTTGTAAATAACTTAAAGGAGCAATTGGCAAAAAATCACAGCGTTGTCGTTATTCGAGAAGATAATTATTATCATGATCAGTCGAATGTAGCCATTGAGGAACGTGAAAAAGTCAATTACGACCACCCTGATGCACTTGAACATTCTCTTCTCATTGAACATTTGAAAATGCTGCAAAATAAAAAGGCTGTTCAAGGGCCAAATTATTTATTTCATACCCATACCAGGGCTACTGAAACTCGGCAGATTGATCCAGCCGAAATAATCATTTGTGATGGAATATTGCTTTTAGCAGATGTCAATGTTAGAAAGATTCTTGACGTTACCGCATTCATTGACGCACCTTTAGATATTTGTCTTGTAAGGAGACTACAACGTGATCTTGCTGAAAGAGGTCGATCCATCGCAAAGACACTGAACCAATATACAGAAACTGTTCGGCCAATGTATTTGGAGTTCATTGAGCCAACAAAAGAACACGTAGATTTAGTTGTTACTGGTGGAGGTAAAAATTGGAATGCTATTCATCAATTCCAGACTCTGATTTTAGAAAGGTTAAATTCAAAGGTATCAAATGGCTAAAATTTTAATTGTTGGTT
>NZIM01000034.1 GCA_002691585.1 Legionellales bacterium | reverse complement strand
TTTGGAACATTCCCATGTCAATACTTGTGGGTGAATTGGTTCTGAAACTATTTTTTGATACAAATTACATTTTTCATTTATTGGTATTTTCTCACCAGTATATCTACTTATATTTTGAATGTCTTGCATGACTAAATTGTATGAGGGGCTTGATATGGATTCAGTATAAGTTAATCTATTGTAAAAAAAAATTATTATAAGTGTGAATGTAACTGATGCAATTATGACATATGTAGTCATTTCTTATCTAATAACTTAATATATATATATTGTTAATTTTGACAACAATAAAAAAAAATTTAAATACTACCCTATAAATATAGTGTATTTTACAGTAAAATGAAGGTTTTCTTTACAATTTTAACAGTACTTCTAATTTCACAATCTTATGCAACAGAATATTTAACCAAAGATGATTTTGAATCAAAAACAAGTGGTAAAAAAGCATTTGTTGCTTTCAAAGCTCCATGGTGTGGACATTGTAAAAAATTAAAGCCAGACTGGGATAAGTTGGCTGATGTAGTTGATATTGTGGTTGGAGAAGTTGACTGCACTGTGGAAAAGGATTTATGTGCGAAACATGGTGTTCAAGGCTTTCCAACTATAAAATATACTAATGGTTTTGGCTGGAAAAAGTATGAAAAAGCAAGAGATTTGAGCTCACTGGAAAAATTTGTTGAAGAGGAATTAGGTGATTCATGTCTAGATGATCCTAACCTTTGCTCAGAAGAAGAATTGGAAAAATTAAACAAATACAAATCCATGAACACAGATGAAATTCACATTAGGTTGGAAGAAATTGAAACTGAAAAAGAAGATGCAGATGCTTTATTTAAAGTAAAAGTTGAAAAGTTACAGAAAAAATATAAGGAATTGCAAGAGAAAAAAAATAAAAATGTTGCTGATTTGGATGAAGAAGAATCATATTTGAGATATACTTTGAATTCAAATAAAGAGGAGTTATAAATATGATTAAAAATCTATTAAATGTGGGAAAAGTATGCTTTTGGTTGGATATCAAATATCACAACAATTACATACAAAATACCTCAGATATATAAAATATATAAAGTAAAAAGTGTAGAAAGTATTTCTTTGTTTTCATTATGTATTCAAGTATTTGGTTATATTTTTTATATTTTACATGGTTATTTTAATGATGATACAACAATATTTTATGGTATGATTACACCCTTGGTAGAAAATTTGATATTAATTTTTATGTATTGTTATTATAAGGACAGAGCTACTTAAAATCTAAATCTATTCATTAATTTTGTTGTTGTAATTGTTCGAACTCTAGGATTGTCATGTACAATACTTTGATGCTCCCAATAATCATCTTCTGTAAATCCAACAAACTTATTACATGACAAACAGATATATTGTAAAGTTCCTGATATTTTTAATCCTTTACCAACACCACAACCATCATAGTTGCGAGCAGCAGAATTTGGTGTACTTTGTCTCGTTGTAACGGTTACTTCTTGATAATACTGCCAATTTCTCCTTTTTATTCTAGATATGGCTTCATCCATCGAATATGTGTTTGTTATTCTAGAAATAAATGTTTGCTCTACTTCATTGTTAAAATGTTTTTGCAACGGTATAATGATCCCATATACATCTCCAACACATAAATTCTTTCCAATTTTATTATTTTTATATTTTTTGCTTTGCTTTCTTAAAAATTTTGTTATTTCTTTGATAAATCTTATTTTGTTATCTTCTATAGTTAAAAATTCTGGAGCAGTAATGGAATTATAAATATCAGTCATCCTCCAATCGATCACTGTTTCCCATTTTTCATAGTATCTCTTTTCTTCTTCTGACATTTTATTAAAAATATCTTATATTAAGTAATATATTTATTTTAATTTATAACACTTGCTAATCTTGATATATTTTATAACATTTATCTTTTGGTCGATATGTTTTATAATAATCATTTAAACATTGTCGCCATAACTGCATTTGATTCGTCATATTTATATCTATAATATTTATTTTATATATATGTACATATATGCATTTTGTTTAATTATATTTATAATCATAGTATTTTTATGCATGGACATACACAAAAACAGACTTGTGAGATGGATGTTCAAAGCATGTATAAAACCTAAAATTATACCTGCATTTATCGTTACTGAAATAGAACCAAACAGTAGTGAAAAACCAATTATTGTTGAAGAAATCCATGAAATCGACTGTATTTAGCCTTATAAATAAGGACCAACTTAATAAAAATGAACTGTTTTGGAAGTAAAAAAGTAACTGTATTAAAAAATGAAATATTTGACTTAATGGATACCAATGGTGACAACAAATTATCAAAAGAAGAACTTGGTATCGTAGCAAAACATATTTGGAATCATGATATTCTTCAGGCTAAAAATTATGTCACAAAATTACAGGTGAGAGATCCGGTAGATCATGTTCATTTGTTATTAAATACAAAAAATGCAACTAAAAGTCATTTGAAAAGTTTATATGGTAGATTACCTTATGAAAAATGGGCGGATGAAGTGTTACCAGAAATGCAGAGAGCAGAGTTAGGGAGATTAAAAAAAGTAGTGTCTAAACAATAATTAATATAATATTTATTAAAAATTTCCATAATCTATTGCTAATAATAAATTTAACGCACACCATACATTCCATATTCCAATTGATATAGCACCAGATAAATTTGTTTGACCAACACAAATAAAAAATAATATTGCAAATATGATGTAATATATAACCGCACCTAACGTTATTAACCCTTGACCAAAGTTTAATAATGTATGCTGTGATTTATCATTAGAATAATACGCTTGTATATCTTGTGGTAAATGCCAGTAACGTGTATACCAATACATGCCTAATGTCATGCATATAGTATATAATAAAAAAACAACATAAGCAAAAGATCCAATGTCAACATCAGCTAACATTTCGATACATTTTAAAACAGAATAAACTTTACCTCCATAATTCATCATAACAGTGTGTCTTAAAAAAAATGGAGCACCTGGAATAAAATCATCATCGTTTGCATAAGATATTTTAACTTGAGACATTTTATATAAAAATAAACTTATTTAAAGTATAAATTTGTTCTTTTGTTTTTAAAATGAAATTCTACTTGATTCTCAGTATATTCTTTTTTATAGTATTGCAGAGTTCTGCTTCAACTATAGAGTCATGTACTATGAAAACAACCGGCTCCAATAAAACAGATTGGAGATATTCGTCAAAACCTTGCCCTTTCTTATTTGAATGTATGAAAAGAGATTCTACTAATGCTTTTGAATATACTCTTTTAGGAGATACAGATTTATGTACACAAAATAATTGTTTGATAAAGGGATGCACTTGTAAGGGTAGATGTTACTTTTGGTGGTTCTATACGATACCGTTGTTACTGTTATTTTTAGGGTTTTGTTGGTTAATATTGAAATTTTGTTGTGATCCTGTAAATAAAACGTAAGAGATTAAAAAGTTGTATTTAAATTAAACTGTTCTTTTTTTACACCTACTCCAGATTTTGAATATTCTCCTACTCTTTTCTCAAAAAAATTTGTTTTACCTTCTAAACTTATCATATCCATAAATGAAAATGGGTTAGTTACTTTATAATATTTTTGATAGCCCAAACTTGAAAGTAAATGATCCGCTACAAATTTTACATATTGTTTCATCAATATTGCATTCATACCTTTTAAATTTTTTGGTAACGTTTCATCTACAAATTGACATTCAACATTAACTGCATCGTCAATTATACTTAACACAATATCTCTTGTTAACCTGGGAAAATATTTGTATAATAAAACTGCAAAGTCCCTGTGTAACCCCTCGTCTCTTGATATTAATTCATTTGAAAAACACAATCCTGGACACCTGCCCTGATTTTTTAACCAAAAAATACTGCAAAAACTAGATGAAAACATTATACCTTCTACACAGGCGAATGCTATTAATCTCTTACTGAAACAAGTGACTCTGTCAATTGTGTCATCCTTAGAAATATATCTCAACGCCCATTCAGCCTTTCTTTTGGTTGCTGGATGATGTTCAATTGCGTTAAACAATTCATTCTTCTTATCACCACCAAACTTATCAATTAATAATGAATATGTTTCAGAGTGTATGTTTTCCATAGCAGTTTGAAACCCATAAAATGCTCTTGCTTCAGGTACTTGTATTTCTGAACAAAAATTTTGAACTAAATTTTCTATTACAACTCCATCTGATGCAGCAAAAAAGCCTAATATTTTTAGTATAAAATTTTTTTCTTCTTCATTCATTTCATTCCATGTTTTATCATCATCACCTAAATCTATTTCTTCAGCAGTCCAAAAACATGCCTCAGACTGTTTGTACATTTGATATATGTCATTGTATTGAATAGGAAATAAAACAAATCTTTTTGTATTCTCTTTGAGCAGTTCCATTTATTTTAAAATAGTTTCCTTTTATACTTTTCTAAAAACAAAATGTATGGCATATTTGATTTTTCAGGTAATTTATTGCTTTCCATAATATTATTATCATTCAGGTAAACCCATCCACCATTTGTTTTTCTTCCCACTGCAGTATAATGTCCACTATCTGTTGAACCAGAATGGTTACATACAGCAGTTAATCTGTAATATCTTAATTGTTTAAATGATATTTCAGAATTAATTTTATATCCATCATTTGTAAATCTTTTTAAATGACAGACTAATATTTCAGGATATCTATGAATTTTTATATTTTTAGATGCTTTGGTTGATTTACATTTTTCACATTTGTATTCTATTTCTTCTTCTTTTTCATAGTCTTCTATTAATGATTCTAAAGTTGTTTCATCCTCTATTTTTAGACTCAATGTCAGAAAATCTTGCTTTGTTTCTGATTTAAATTTACAATTGTTACAAACTATTGTAGATTGAATTTCCCCCTTGAATGGATTATGAAAGTTATGTTTTTCATAAAAATCATCAATAAGAAACAAGAACAACTCATGTGCATCACACTGCTTCCATAGTTCAAATTCTTTGTTTTCTTTTGATAGTAAGGTGATAAAGTTTCTTAGTATATCATGTGATACCCCAGAGAATAATAAATCTATGAAATTTTTATGGAAGACAGAATCATTCTTATAATCATAATATTTTAAGAGTTTTACAAAGTGTCTTTGATATCTAAGACATTGTAATATAGAATTTATATAACATGTGTTACCAAAATTAGGTAACCCAATAGACATTTATTAAAAAAATATATTGTTTAAATACTTAATATCTTAGATTTTTATATTTTAAATTGTTTTTAACTTGTTTTGCATTATCAGTATAATTCTCATAATTCTTGGAGGCAACAAAATTTATTGTAGTGTCATAACTATTAAAAGACCATTTTGGGGGATTTACTTTTTTTAAAACATCTGCTAATGTTTTGTCTGCACAATGGAAAGAAATAAATTCAAGATGCGCTCTCACAGTGTTTTCATTCTGTACATCTTCGGCTTTCTTCGTACCTAACAATTCTATTACTTTTTGTAAATGAGATCGTAATTTTTTATGGATTTCATTTCTATTCTTCATTTTAGTGTCATACGTTCTTAATTCAGCTATATCCAATGGTGGTTCACTTGCTGCTTGTTCTGTTGTCAAAATGGTTTTCAAATCTTCAATAGAATTGTAAGTTAATATAGTATCTTTTGTTACAGCAAAATCAGTTTTCAAATCTGCAACTACATTAGACTTTGGGTTAATAGAATTTAATCTATCTAAAATATCTTGATGTTCAATTTTTGCTGCGTTCAATCTAGCTAATTCCGGTTCCAATTTACCCAAATCAGATACAATACCATCTAGTTTTGCCTGAGTAACTTTGATATCCCCAGAGTTTTCTTTTTCTTTTTGTTTCTTCTCTAATAATTTTTCCTTATTTTTTATGTCCTTTTCTTTCTTTTTATAATCCATAGTTATTTTTTTAATTAATTCATCATCAAAATCTGGATTACCTAAGAGTATTAATGAATTTGTTTTTATAAAAGCACTATCATAGTCGCCTAATTTTGGTTCTTTTTTCTTGCTATAATCTTCAAGATCTTTTTTTGCAGCTTTTAAATCACTAATCGCTTTGTTTAATTCAATATCCAATAAATATTTTGATTTTGACATCTTAGCAATTTCATTTGATAAATTAGTTTTCTGAGGTTTCAATTCTTTGATACGGGCTTCATTACCAGATATAGCTGCCTTTACAGTATTAATTTTCTCCTTTAATTTGCTTGTATCGATATTTAGATACTTTGTTTGTAATTCATTTAATAGTTTTTCTGCCTGTTCTCTTTTCTTAGAATTTGTTTTGGTTTCAACAAAATTGGCAATTTCATCTAGTCCCCATTCTTTTAAAGCAACAGTCGTTGCAGCATTTAATAATTCATCATTCAGTTCTAAATTTAAAAATGCTTTTTTACAACCAAGTTTACAATTTAATGTGGTTTTTTTGATCATTTCTTTATAGGCTTTTTCTAGACTTCCGTGTAATTTAATTTTTAATTTTAAAACTGCCAATTTTAATACTAAAAGTTTAGGACGGTCTTTGCGTGGAATATTATAATTCTTACTAACAGCTTCTAATGCATCGACTAAAGCATCGCTCATTTACAAAAATATGATATACATTAATAATATATTTTTTTTGTTTAATTAAATATCAATATTAATTTTACTTATTTCTCTCATAATATACTGTTTCACTTGAGCAATAGTTTCATGTTTATTTTCTATAAACTCTATAGAAGACTCTAATATTTTATTTTTACACTGTGTAAATGCTGGTTTGTTAATTCCATATATATCTAATGTATTTGCTTCAGGCAAGCTGTTATCTAAATATACATGTTTGTTTATAATATAAATGCCTTCACATACTAAGCCATTCTTCATGATGTACAAACTTGCAGGGATAAAATTTTTAAAATTGAATAAACTAGGCATTGTTTTTCCTAGATTTGTTTTTTGTAATATAGTTTTCCAATAAACTATTATTTCTTTGGTATATAATTCTATATACTCTTGCTGCTGTTCTTTTGGTATCATAATATATTGTGTGTATAATGGTCTTTTCTTTATTTGATTTGCATATATCATTAACATATGAATATAATTTTTGTGTATGTTGTTTTTTTCACAATGTCTTTTGTATTTGGATACTATTTTTTCTGCCTCTTTCTGTGCTTCATTGAATTTTTTCTTTTCACAATTCATTCTGGTTACACTGTATAATAATTTTGTTATGTATTCTCTACACATAATAATACACTGTGTTGTTTTCAAATTGTGTATACCTGAATTTTTTACTCTTCCCAATGCATCTCTAGAATATAAATTAGGATCTCTTTTATCAGCCACTACTGTTTGAATACATCTAGCAGCCAGTTGCCAAGATCTTACAGATTCTGATTGATATTGTAATCCTGATATACAACACACCTGGCAATTATCAATATTAGTCATCCTGTCTCCATCACATGCCATATGACAATAATGTAATTTACCTGTGTCCATGCAAATATAGATACTGTATATTTTTTTTTCAAGTGTTTCATTGGAAAACCATTTATATTTAGGTGTGTACTTTGATCTTACATAATATTTACCATTATATTTATGAATTTCTACAGGTAAATTTTTTATCTTACATTTATTAAAATGACATATGTGACCTACTGCTTTATTTGATTGTATATTATCATTAATAGTTTGTGTCACAGTTTCTGGTGACGGAGATCGTATCATTTTTATATTTATATTATATTATATTTATAGTTAAAATTTAAGTGAAGTAGGACCACTAGTTCTATTTGATATTGAGTTTTGTAATCCAAATGTAGCTACTATTTCTTTCTCAATATAAAATTTTATAGTTTTTATTTGATTATTTCTATAGTAATCTGCATCTACATAAAATGTGAAATATTTAGCATCAGAAGCATAGGTAACTGCAGGTGCTTGTCCGAATAAATCTGGCATGCCTGCAAAGATATGATAAGGATTACGTGATGGTCCTTGAATTTTTTCTTTTGTTACTATGGATTTAACATTAGCGTTAACTAGTTCGATTTCTACTTTCGTTATGTTATTACTATTGAACCCAATGCCATTTTCTTCTTTAGCTTGAATTACTTTACCAGTTCTCATTGTACTTACATAAGCTACATTTTCATTAGAGTTTTTATTACTCCACATTATATATTGTTTACTTCTACTGTTACCCATTTGTTATAAAAAAAAAATTATATATATTAAATAAAAACAATATACAAAATCATGCCACATTTTAATAAAAGACCAAAAAGTTTTAAAAAAAAAAAAATTTTATCAAAACCAAGAAAACCAAGGCATATATGGAATAAAGATGATGGAGCTTTTTACAGATGGTGGAGAAATATTTATAAAGAGGATATGGATCTATTGTATGTATTCTCTACACCAACAGCTACAATTACTCAAAGGGATTATATTAAATGGGGTAAATTGAATGGTTATTACAGAGGGTTGTGTGATGGTAGAAAAAGAATAAATGATGGACCTTGGTAAAAAATATATTAAAATTTTAATTAATTAGCAGATCTTTTTTTAGAATAAAGACACTTTTCTAACTCATCCAATTCTTTGCACCACATTTCACTGATACTAGTATTTGTAACCAGTTGAATTTCTTGCAAAATATCATTTAATTTTGCTTGCAATTTGTTTGTTTCACCTAATTTTCTTATAGGCATGTCCAAAAGTTTCACATCATGCTTTAATTGAACCATAACAAGCTCAACATTTGGATCATTTAAATTGATTTTATTACATCTCACATCTTGAATGAATTTTACCTTCAATAAAATATCATTATGTTCATTCATCAAAGTTTTTATTTTATGTTCTTTTCTTTTCTGGTATAGTTGATGTCTTTCAATACCATGTGTGACAAAGATACTTTTTTGATCCACAGGTACAACTGAATTATGGTATGCATACCAAACATTTTTTATATTTGATGTCAAGAGCTTCTGCAGTTGTTTTTCTTCAACATTTTGAACCTCAAATTTTACTTGTGTGTCTGTATGATGTTCAGTCACTTTTGCCTTCAGTTTAATTAATTTTTCTTTAAATGATATTGTTTCAACATTTGGAGGAAGCTCAGTAACAATAAAGATTCCATCTTCTTTATAATATTTCCCAACATATTTATTATCTTCAATTGTGCCTTTAAATCCTTTAACACTTGGTGTCATAACTTGGAAAAAGTCTTCTCTGATATATCTCTTAGTGTTGTTTATAACATCTCTAATACCATGTGATGGAATTGCTGTACTCCATCCAGTCCCCATTCCCATAGAACCATTAACTAATAAAAGTGGTATAATAGGAACCATAAGTTTTGGTTCAGCAACATGACCATCTACATTAGTATATTCATAAACTGGGTAATCATCTGGAGGGAATAACAATTTAACAATGGGCATGCATTCTGTAAAGATGTATCTAGGAGCAGCAGCATCCTTACCATTGGAATGTCTTGTTCCAAACTGCCCTTTTGGTTTCAACAAGTTGATATTGTTTGAACCAACATGATCTTGAGCCATTTTAATTGCAGTCTGACAAATAGATGCTTCACCATG
Source organism: Legionellales bacterium (assembly GCA_002691585.1). GTDB lineage: Bacteria > Pseudomonadota > Gammaproteobacteria > Comchoanobacterales > Comchoanobacteraceae. Next base: position 7,002 of record NZIM01000034.1, on the reverse strand, counting down.
ATGATAGTGTGTAAATGTTGTTACTAACCCTGCTAATGAAGATATTCTTATTTCTTTTGAGACTTTTTTGATACATGTCCATAATACTTTTCTTTGAGAAGGTTTTAAGCCATCAATAACACTAGGTATTGCCCTTATGTTGGAATCCAATACAAATTGATTAAATGGTCCTTTAACATATTTTTCAAATGTTCTGCCATCCAATAATTCTGGTGTTTTTTTACTTAGATCTTTTCTAAATCTTTTATGTTTCTCCTCATCACCAAATGCTTGATCTAACCATATTTTTGATCCAGACATATCAAATACATAATTTTTTAGATTCTTAAAGTAAACTTTGCCTTCAGCTGATGTGGATGTGCCCAAACCTTTATAATATTTGTATCTGAATCTAGGATGAGAAAGTCTGTATGTCTCAGCAGTTTTTTGATCAAAAAATTCTGCTGCTACCCAATCTCCTGAAAAAGCTTTAACCAAAGGTGTTTTCATAATTTGAATAAATCCCTTTATGGATAACAGTTCTGGATAATGTGATCCAAACAAAGCCATTACAAGACCCCTGATATGATATCCATCAGTATCTTGATCAGCCATCACCAATACATGGTGGTATCTAAGTTTTGATACATCTTTAGTAGTTGTTTTAAGACCAAGTATTTGTATAATGTCTGATATTTGTGCATTTTTTCTCCATTCTTGTGGACTGCATTTGTATCCATTCAAAATTTTACCTTTCAATGGATAACATCCATAATACCTATTTCCAACTACACTTAATCCTGCCTGAGCCAATCTTAATGCTGAATCTCCTTCAGTCAATATAAGTGTACATCTGTTAGAGTCTTTGGTACCTGCTCTTATAGCATCCTGACATTTAGACACATTGATATACTTTGATAACTTTCCATCTTGTTTTTTATCCAATTTTCTTTGCATGGAATCATAAATTTCTTTTAACAAAGCTTTAAATGATTCATCTTTCATTAATTTGTTAACAAATGTATCAGGGATATTTAACTTGTTTGAGTATTTGAATGATGATAAAGTACATCTATCTTTCATTTGAGAGTTAAATGTTGGGTCAGCCTGACTAGTAAATATCACCAAGTTTAATTTGTTGAACAATTTATATTTTTCAATCTTTTTCTTTTTAAATTCATTTTTTTTCATAAGTTTATCATATAAGTGTTCCCTAAACATATAATAATGAGTTCCATTATCACATGTATATACATTGTTCATAAATGTCAAGTTACCTGATCCAATACCTACTGCACATTTCCATTTTGGACTTTCAAATGAACATATTGGATTAATTTGTGTCTGTAAATAATCATTAAATGTTTTTATGTTTAATTTTTCACCATCATATTCAACATTTAACTTTGGTGATATACTTGCAATGTCTTTTAATCTTCTTTCCACTAATAAAATGACAGGTATTGGTACTGTTTTTACATTAAACTTTGCTAGATCAATTTGAAATTTTAATTCAGTGTAGTCATTTTTTGAGCATGGTTTTACTTTTTGTTTTCCTGCTTTTTTCATGTTATTTGTATAAGTTTGAGTAAATCTCATGCCTCTTGCTTTATCAACAGTATCAACTGTGAAGGATGTTGAAAATATTGCAGCTAATTTAATCCCATAGCCATTTTTACCTCCTACTTCTCTACCCTTACCATCTTCAAAGTTTTGCCCAGCTCTCAACCTGAAAAAAACCATCTCAGGAGTCCACAAACCATTTGAATGTTTTTCAACTGGTACACCCTGACCATTGTTTCTTATTGTTACTTCACCAGTATCTGTAATAGAAAACTTTATCTTTGTGGTACCTAAGCCTCTCATGAATGCATCAGCTGCATTTACAATGGCTTCATCCAAAATTTTATAAAGCATTGGTGGAAAAGCTAGTTCAATAGATTCATGGTTTAAAAAATATTCTTTTTGTTCATTCTCAGTTTGCCCACCATAAACTTCTGGTCTTTTTAGAACATGATCAATATCAGATAATGATTGATACAATTTTGTTGAAACTTTTTTCATTTTGCTTTTGCTTTTTGTTTACTTATTCTTATTTTTTGTTATATTTGTAGTGGTGTTTATGGTGATCTAAGTTATGTCATCAAAAAATCAAAAGTAGCTACTTGTAAAACTCATATTGTGGAGGTCGTTTAGGTCATATAATATAGAGGTCATATAAATAAAATATAAATAAAATATAACTATAAATAAAAATAAATATATATAAAAATATGTCAAAAACATTTACAAATCAACAAAAAGAGATACATGCATTACCTAAACTTGTCAGATATTGTACTATATCTTTTCCTTGTACAGTTTGTAAAAAAAATACCCAGGAAGATCCATTTTCTAAATATTTCTTTGGTCTTTGTTGTTCAGAATGTGCTTCTCACATTAATAGATATGTAAACAAAAAAATTGGGTCAATAGATGATGAAGATACAAAAAAAATAATTTTTGCTGAACTAGCAGAAAAACTCAGCCATTAACTCTTTCATCATAATTAAATCTATTAGGTTTTTTTCGTATCCTTTTAGATCGTCTAACAGTGAGATCAATTACCTCTTGTGGTTGTGTAAAATAAGTAATTTTATTTAATATTAAGTCTATAACATAGGGCATTTAAATGCTTTTATCTAATATTTATACTCTATATCTGAGATGTAATATATAAATATATTTTTATAGTTAAAAAATGTCAAAATATATCGTGAAACATATTTGTCCCGTTCATAAAACGGCTTTCTGCATTTGTTATAACTGTACCTCAGATTTATTTTGCTTAGAAGGTTCTATGCTTTGCCCGTATTGTGATATATCAAAATTTGTAACCCCAAGATACATAAGAGAAACTATTTTGAATATTTTGGAAGAATTAGACATTGTTGAATGAAACTATATAAGTAGATTCAATGTGATTTAAATATGAAAATCGTATCCATTGATCCAGGTACAAGAAATATGGGCTTAGCAGTTTATGAAGATGGAAAATTAACACATTTTGATTCCTATGATCTTTTTGAGTATGTGAAAAAAAAGAAAAGAACAGACTACAGTTTTGTTGTACATGAATTCATCAAAAAATCACCACACATATTTGAAAATGTAGATGTTTTATTGATTGAGAATCAAATGAAGGCTAAATTTAAGGTGATAGCACATTCATTTAGGTGTTTCTTCTTTCAACAGGCTGTTAAAGTAAGTCCACTAGCAGTAAGAAAATTTTTTAAAATATCAAAATCTGATTATAAAAAAAATAAGAAAGCATCTATTAAATTTGTACAGAAATTTTTAACAAAAGCACAGTTATTAAGATTTGAAAACCACAAGAAAAAGGATGATGTATCAGATGCAATTATAATGATTCAATATTATTTGCAGAGAATTCTAAAAAATTAATTAACCTATAAATTGTATTTGCAATATATTAAATGGCTAAAAGAAGAGAAAATTTTGAACCACCTCCTGGTTGGAAATATGAATTAGTACCAGAAGTGCCAGTGGCACAACCAGCTGTACATACAGAAAATGAAACAAGTACTTTTCAATGGGCTTTGTGGACAGTGACATGTGCTGCGAGTAGTTGTGCGGCAGTAGCTGGGTTAGTAGTTATAGTAATTGAAATATCAAAAAATTGGCAGGGGTTAACAACAACAACTACTCCATAGTGATGAGTCTTGTGAAGAGGTCAAGACGTAACATGACTTCGTCTATCTTTTCTTGAATCAATATATTATCTTTTCTTGCATCATATGTTCTAAATCTAGTCAAGTAACCACTATTATGTATATGTATTTTTAACTTTATATTTCTTATATTGTCTTCCAAGTCTTTTAATGCTTCTTGTACAGAAAGCATGGATTCATATGCAGGGTGAGTATCTTGCATATCTTTGTATTTTTTTAGCATACATTGTATACTTTTAACTGTATGATGGTCTTTTATGTTAGCATCTGCATCTGAATTCATTATATAAGACAATAGGGCGTCTGTTGATCTTAGTGCTACATTTTTTGTCAAAAAATACGTCACTGCACTCACACCACCATAAAAAACAAAATTCATTTTTTCTGATAACACCAACAATATATATATCCATAATCAGTTGTTCTTTCTAATATTTTTTGTAAACGTTCACCTTCTGTTATGAGTGTAGTTGGTTTATCACCAAAAATCAATAAAATACTATTTGTATTATATCTGTAAACAACAAATATAACATCTTTATTAGCTTTACATGTTGATACAATACCTTGAATGAGTCTGTTTGTATTTTTTGTATCTATACAATGCATAATTTGTTCATATGTAAGTTCAGATTTTAGTTTAAAAGTTCTATTTATTTTATAATCTTTTAATAATGACATTTATTATATTAACTATTATATTTATAATCTACTTTTTAGTTTTCATGAATTTATTTACTGTATCCATACCAGACTGGAATAATTTTAATGAATTCTCTCTGTTCATATGTAAAAAATTGGAATGCCAACCATATTCCGGACTAATTATCTGTAAGGTTAAATTGTTATAATTAAACTCATTATAAGGGGTTTCAATAAATTTTTCATATGGTACATTCATCAATTGAGCCAAATTATTTAGATCATTCGACAAAACATTTAACATAACGTCTGCCAGAGATCTTCTGGCTGCTCTTAAAAGAGTGTTTCCATGTTGTGGTACTAACATTTTGTAAAAAGTTTCGGTATTATTGATTGGAAAACATACTAAAACATCAACGTGGCATTTTTCTTCACTCTGACCGACAAATGCTCTTATTTCATCCACTGGTATGATATGTTTAACTGCACCGTCTTCATAATCATGTTTTATTTTTTTGTTATCAATAACTTTTTCTATTGATACGTGTGGTAAAATGATTGGTAGTGAGCAACTAGCTAAAACACTTTCTGGAGTTGGATTTAAAGTTTCATATTGACTCAATGTCTTATTGTATGCCCCTACAACAAATGGAATTTTCATTTTGTTGAGACTAAAATGTTTATTTATCATATTTTTTAATGGTGTCGAATTATATATTGACTGGTGAAACATAATCGCATCTATCAAATTTATTACTTCACCCACAGTCCAGCCACTAACAACTTGAAAATTTGGATCAGTACATATATTCACCTTTTCATCTATCTCTTTAAAAAAATTATTGGTATCTATAGTGGATATTAAACTCGTTATCAATGATCCGGAACTTATACCAGCCATCATATCATATTTCACTGCTTCAACACCATTTGATATAGCAAGTTGTTTCACCATACCTAATAATACTATTCCTCTATCACCACCACCAGAACATGCTAAAAATCTTCTAGTAAGTGACATTTAAAATACTAATGAAACTATTTATAGTTAAGAGTTATTGACATAAACCTTGCGTAAAATACGTGTATTTAAAAGAATATTTTATCTTTTAAGATGATAAGAGTTTTGTTTTGTTTATTAATTATATATTGTGCTAATGCAGAAGTTGTAGAGTTGAAAGAGGGATCATTGGAACACCAAACATTGGGTAAGGATGGTTTTATTCTATTTTATAAAACAAAGCCAGACATATGGGATGAAATGATAGCAGTTTCAGAAAAATTGGTAAATGTGACATTTTTTGAGATGGATTGTGAAAAATATGAATGTTCAGAAAATGAATTGGTGAATGGTTATCCAAGTATTGTTTATTCTGTAGACAATCAATTTTGGGAACCTTTAGATTTATCTAGTAATATATATGATTTTATTTTTAATATATTTGTCAAAGACTGTACAATCAATAGGGATAAATGTAAACCACATGAACTGAGCACTTTACTTGAATTTGAAGATGAAGCAGCTGATATTATTATAAACGCAAAAAATGATCTACAAAATAGGGTGGCACAGTTAGAAAGCAGTTTTGAAGATTATTACAAAAATTTAGAAAAGGAATATCATAAAAAAAGAGCAGAGATAAGAGACGACTTGGAGAAGGTTGAGGATATGATACACATTTTGAATAAATTAATAATAAAAGTTTAATACAAATATAAATAATGACACTACCAAAATTATAATTATAACCAATGTTTTTGATGTTATTTTTTGTGACATTTTTCTCTGCATTCTTCTCACTGCTAAAGTCTGTTTTTCAACTTCTTCCATGACTTGACCTATTTTGTCTTCTAAATTTTCTTGCATTAAATCCCCTTTTTCTAATAGTTCTTGTAAGGTCCCTTCAACGTTTGATAGTCTTTGTTCTATTCTATTTAATTGTGTATTTGGTTTATTTTCTTTTACCAATGGTACATTTTCCATTTTAGTTGATTGATTATTTCCATTTATAGGTGCTTTCTAGGAGAATATTTTTATAAATCATTATAAAATCTTCTCTGACACAAATTCTTTTATGATACAGACCATGTAAAATTTCAAAAAAGTTATTTCTTCCATTTTTTATTCTTTTATAAAGTATTGGATTTAAGCATTCCATTTTTTTTAAAAGCTTGTGTTCTCTTTTGTATAATATCTCTGTGTCTATGTTACATTTCCAAAATGCTGCTAATATACATTTTCTACTTAATTCAAAGTATTTCAGATCACTAATATTTGTATTCAATGTGTCTAATATTTCTATTCTATATTTCAAACATTTGTGAAAATTTTCTAAACTTAATGACTCAACACTATTAGAATCATATGGACTACTAATTTTTGGATTTAGAGTTTCTATGGATAGTGAACAATTGGTCTTAGTTGTGTAACCAGCAATAAAATGTTTTCCTTTAACTTTATCAAAAAAAATGAATCCAGTTGGTTTTGAAATGTATAGAAATTCTTTACTATTTATTTTTTTTATTTCTTGAATATTAGCATTCAAAGACCTGAAAAATTGTACCCAGTCAGATGAGTTTGATGTAGTTTCCTGCATCAGATAAACATTCATTTGATAAAATGTTCACTATATAAGTAGGATTAAATTTA
>NZIM01000033.1 GCA_002691585.1 Legionellales bacterium | reverse complement strand
GAAGCAAAAGTAGAAAAGGATCAATCAGACGAGCCAGCACATAGAGAGAATTCTTTTTTGGATAATCCATCAGGTTTTAGTCGTTGGTCGCCATTGATGAATTATTTATCTGCCCAACACACCGATGCTCGAAGTAGCGCTTATGAATTAATTGTCAAAGTATATGATAATTTGAAAAAAACAAAACCAAAATTGAATGAATCAAAATACTACATTGCAAAAAGAGTTGTAAGGTCAAAGTACATGCAGCAATTACATATGTCTTTTTTACGAGAAACTTCCGACTTTCTCAAATTATTTCTTTTAAAAAAAGATTTTTATAAGCATATGGTAACGTGGGATCCAACGTTATTAAATAAAGACGATTCAGACCTGATGAGTTATTATTTTGTTCCATTTATAGCGTTTGCCTCAAGGTTTAGTGCAAAAGCAGAAATCTTTAAAAATTTTTACAATACATTTGAAAAAAAAAGCAATGCATTGAATGGATATGAGTTAGGGTTATTATTCACCTATTTGTATCAAAACAACTTTCAATTTAAAGAGGGATTTTGGATCGATAATTTGGAATTTATAGAGTTGTTCCTTGAGCGATTTATTTCCTTTTTGCCAGAGGATCCTGAACAGGCTGCAGAGTTGTTGAATTTATCTGACCAAGAAAAAACGTTTATCTATAGTTTATGCGGTTTGAGCTTTAAGATTTTCAAACTCATTAGTACACGTTTATCAACCATTTTTGACTCTGAAAGGTTTTATAACGAACTTGATCATCAATTACGAGCTATTAGCTCTGCTGAAAAAATATTTTCTTCACCCGAAAGTAAAGAGATTATACATGAACAAAACCATTATCATGCATTTGGTACGTACAAAAATGCACTCCTTAATGTGTGTTTAGATATATCTCGATCACAATCCAATCTTACTTTGATGCAACAGCGTTTGGATTATTATTGTAATCAACTAGATTTAATGTGTAGATCCATCAAGACTTTGACTGGTGGGCAAAGTCAGTTTATCTGCAGAGCTTTTTCATATAGTAAGGAAATGTGTGGGGTTTCGTCTTTTGGGCTTGGAAATCATTTAGGTCGTACCGAGTGTGAAGAAATAATGAATACAAAACTCTCATCATCTTTAAAAATGCAAACACTTTTAGAGCGATTTTGGAAAAACTTTAACAAAAATGGTCACTCTGATCTAGAACGACTCATGGTGGGAGCAAGAATATGTAAAAACGTCATTTTGGAGAAATTAAACGTGGAGCAAGCCCCTAATTACATTATTTGTAAGATGAAGAATGGGGTGTGTGTTGATTTTTCTTTCGAGATAACTCTGATGATGATGAAGGTATCTAAAGAGCCAAGCACATATGAAAACAAGGAATTTTATTTAAAGCATAATCTAGAAGAACTTTTAAGTTACTTCTCTTTTTTTGATACCCGCTTACGAGGCACGTATGCATGTATACAAGAAATTGGAGAAAACATTACTTTGATGTGTGAACGAATAGTGGGTTTATTCCATGACATTGATTTATTGGAAAGCCAGAGAATACTTTGTCGATATGCATTTAAAGAGTTAGTAGTTAGCCGAAAAATAGATCAGTATACTATTATTAATGCTTTAAAAGAGTGTGGATATCCTTGTGAGGCTTTAGTGATCGCTGGGTTTGATCGATATGAATTGAGTCGGCACTATGAGATGAAGCACATACGCGATGCTGAAAAGAAGTTAAACCTCGAGCCAATGCATCAGACCATTACTGAAAGCTGTAGAATAAGCTGATTTTTGATCCACTATTCTGGTAATGGCAGATGCTGCCAGTCTATTGGTGATTTATTGCAGGCAGTAAGAATTTCATTTGTTTTTGAAAAATGTTTACACCCCATAAAACCTCTATGTGCAGAAAGTGGAGATGGGTGAGTTGTTTTTAAAATATGATGATGCGTTGCATTGATTAAAGGTATTGATTTTTGAGCATGGGATCCCCACAACAAAAAAATGACATCCTTAAGATGTGAATTGATGGCTTGAATGATATATTGTGTAAACTGTTCCCAGCCCCATTGTGCGTGAGAACCTGCTTTTCCATGCTCTACAGTCAAAGTGTTATTTAGAAGTAGTACTCCTTGTTTAGCCCATCCAGTCAAAAAACCATGGTTAGGAGGAGTGAAGTTACAATCTGATTGTAACTCTTTATAAATGTTTTTTAAGGAGGGTGGAATTGGTACACCTGGTAAGACTGAAAAACAGAGTCCATGAGCCTGATTCGGTCCATGATAGGGGTCTTGTCCAAGGATAACAACTTTGATTTCTTGAAAAGGGGTGTATTTTATAGCGTTAAAAATTTGATCACGTGGTGGATAGATTGTAATTTTATCGGTGTAGGCGGTATTTAGCTTTGAAATCAATGACTGAAAGTAGGGCTTTTGTTTCTCTTCTTTTAGAATAAATTGCCAATCCAATGTTTCTCTCCTTTGAAAGATAAAGTGGTTCAATAACACCAATGCATATGTTATATTGCATGCATGAATCCAAGTCAATTGTACATTATTACTGCACCATCAGGAACAGGTAAAACAACTTTAATCAAAAGAGCAATCAAAGAAATCGACCATTTAGGGGTGTCGATATCCTATACCACTCGGTCACCTAGAGCTTCTGAACATGATGGTCAAAGCTACTACTTTATTGATGATGCCACATTTCAAGATAAAATTAAGCAAGGGGAGTTTGTAGAACATGCCAAAGTGTATGAGCATTATTATGGTACTGCATGGCAGGATTTAGTGTCATTACGTTCTCAAGAAAAAGATGTGATATTAGAAATTGATTATCAAGGAGCAATAAATATCCAAAAAATTATTCCTGAAGCCATTTCAATTTTTATTTTGCCACCAAGTTATCAGGCGTTAAAGGATCGCTTGTCATCAAGGGCAGAAGACAGTCAAGACACCATTAATCTTCGCTTAGAACGGGCGAGCGATGAAATGAAAAAAGCACCAGAATTTGATTATATTGTATTCAATGAAGACATGGATCAAGCGTTTTATTCCATACGATCCATTATTGAAGCACAACGGCTTAAGTGGCGATCATTACGGATTGAACAATTGAAGGTATTGGAAAGTCTTACAAATGATGGTATAATTAAAGATTCTAAATAAAAAAGGAAGGCTAAGATGGCTAGAGTAACAATTGAAGATTGTTTAGAACATATGGATGATCGTTTTAGGATCGTTCTTGCTGCTGCGCGTCGTGCAAAGCAAATACAAATGGGTTCAGAGTCTCGTATCGAGTCGGAAAATGACAAATCAACTGTTGTGGCATTAAGAGAAATTGCTGCTGGTTTTGTTGATGATGCTGAATCTGGAGCAGAAGTAGAAGAATTATAAGGAAGGTTGCTGATGAGTGATTTCAATTTACTCAAACGTGATCTAAATTATTTTGAGAAATCTCAGCTTGATGAGATCCATCAAGCCTTTGATATGGCCGTTAGCGCCCATAAAGGACAAAAAAGAGTGTCTGGTGATCCTTACATCAGCCATCCTATTGCAGTCACTAAGATATTAGCTTCGTACAATATGGACCATGAGTCCATCATTGCAGGCTTGTTGCATGATGTCATTGAAGACACAGACATTACAAAAGATAGTATTAACAAACAATTTGGTCCAAATGTCGCTGAACTTGTTGATGGCTTAAGTAAAATTAAGCAAGTTGAGTTTAAAAGCCGATTGGCCGCCCAGGGTGAAAACTTTAGGAAAATGCTTCTTGCAATGTCTAATGATATTCGTGTCATTGTGATCAAATTGGCTGATCGATTGCATAATATCAGAACATTAGATGTTCTCTCGAAAGAGAGAAAAACCAGAATCGCAACCGAGACGCTTGAAATTTTTTCCCCAATAGCCAGAAGGTTAGGGATGCGCGATTTATCACTTGAATTAGAGGATCTATGTTTTAAAACTCTTTACCCTAAACGCTATAATGTTTTGAAAAACGCATTGGTTCAGATCGAAAAACGTCATAAAGATGTGATGGAGAAGATTCTTAACAAAATTCGAGAGCGGATGATGAAAGCGGTTGTTCAATTAATCAGTCTTTCTTCACGCAAGAAAAATATCTATAGTATCTATCGTAAAATGAAGCGAAAGCAACTGTCTTTCTCCGAACTTACAGATGTTTACGGTATGCGCATCATTGTCAATAACGAGATGGATTGTTACAGAGCGTTAGGGATTTTACATCAGCTCTATCTTCCGGTATCTGAGAAATTTAAAGATTACATTGCTGTTCCAAAGCCTAACGGATATCAATCACTGCATACAGTTTTATTAGGGCCATCTGGAGTGCCAATGGAGGTTCAAATTCGCACACAAGTCATGGAAGAGAAAGCTTCTGTGGGGATTGCATCTCACTGGCAATATAAAATAGGTGATATTGATACCAAAGAGCATCGCTGGCTTGAAAACTTAATCGATATTCAGAAAGCTGTTGGTAATCCTGAGGAATTCATTCAAAGCGTGAAGATGGATTTATTCAATGATGAAGTGTACGTATTTACACCAAAAGGGGATATTGTGGAGTTACCACAGGGCGCAACGGCAATGGACTTTGCATATACTGTTCATACAGAAATTGGCAACCATTGCGTTGCAGCTAAAATTGATCGCCAATTAGCACCCTTATCTACAATATTAACCAATGGTCAAACGGTTGATATATTAACATCTAAAAATGCAACTCCAACGGCTGTGTGGCTTGATGTTGTGGTCACACCAAAAGCAAAATCCTCTATTCATAACTATCTTCGTGGACAACAAAGAAGAGAGTCGATACAGCTTGGTAAGGAGCTTCTAGACATTTCGTTACAAAAGTTTGATTTGAGTATTTCGCAAGTGACTGAGGAAAAAATTGAGCACTTAATGGATCATAAGCGGTACAAATCACTCGATGATTTTTATGCCTCCATTGGTCTTGGCGCATTATCGCCCCACAAAGTTGTTGAAGAGGTGATTAGTAATGATCCATCAAGCGAGCCAAGGGTCAAGGGAGAGCAGAAAAAGGCATTAATGATTAAGGGAACAGAGGGGCTTATCATCAATTATGCTGAATGTTGTCATCCAATCCCTGGGGATCCCATTATGGGGCTTTTAACATCTGGAAAGGGAATGATGATTCATACTGAGAGCTGTAAAGAGATTTTGCCATATAGAGAAGACACTGACCGTTGTTTGCATATTCAATGGTCCATTGAGAATACTAAAAAAGTATTTCCGGTGGTGTTGTTAATTCGTGTTATGGATCACAAAGGAGTTCTAGCTTCGGTGGCTTCAACGGCATCAAAGATTTCAATTAATATCATTAATTTAAAGGTCGATGTCGTTGATGATAAGCAAGTGGATTTATGGTTAACGATTGCTGTGACTGGCAGAAAGCAACTTGCAAGTTTTATGCGTGAATTACGTACCATTCGAAATGTTGAGAAAATCCAGAGGTATATTAAAAAGTGATGAAACTAATAGACGGAAAATCAATTTCGCTTACGGTGTTAGACGAATGTAAGAGCATGGTAACCCAAATTACGAGAGTCATTAAACGCTCTCCAAAATTAATCGTCTACAGGGTAGGTGATCATACTGCATCCATTATCTATACAGAGACCAAACAAAAAGCAGGTCAAAAAATTGGTGTTGACGTTGAAATAAAAATCATTTTACTTGAGAAAAATCAAGATGATTTAATTGGAATGATAGAGCGAGATAATATGGATGATGATATTGATGGTATCATTGTTCAATTGCCGTTACCGCCTGGTTGGAATGTTCATCAAATCATAAATACCATTGATCCTAAAAAAGATGTTGATGGGTTGACGGATTGGAATATGGGGCGACTTGCATCAGGCAAGTGTCTATTAAGGCCGTGTACTCCCAGGGGAGTGGTGTGTTTATTAAAGCGTATACAGCCAAATTTAAAAGGTTTAGATGCTTTAGTGGTTGGGAAGTCCTCAATTGTTGGAAAGCCAATGGCTTTAGAATTACTTTCACTTGGGTGTACAGTTACAATTGCCCATAAGGCCACAAAGAATCTGAAACAAAAGGTTGAAGGTGCCGATTTAGTTGTTTCTGCAACCGGAAATCCGAATGTCATTGATCCTCAGTGGTTTAAACCTTCTTCAATTGTCATCGACGTTGGAATCAGTAGAAATGACAAAGGAGGCATTCGAGGTGACATCGACCATCAATTATGCAATCAAGTGAGTTATATTACCCCGGTACCAGGTGGTGTAGGCCCAATGACTGTTGCGATGTTACTGCGCAATGTGATTTTAGCATGTGTGCATCGAACAGATGCCATTAATATTTTAGATTTAACCAGCGAGGATTTTACATGACAGCATTTTTATATTCTATATTAGGCGGTGGTATGGGATGGATGATCAGTAATGTCTATGGCGCACGGTGGGATGTTTTCCTGTCAAAAAGAGATGTCTTCATGATGAATTTCATCATTTCATTTATCATGGGTTTTGGTTTCTATTTACCAGAACCATTCCAGTCCATTGTGATTGTGGCTGCGTTCAGCCGTGTTTACGCCATTGGGCTGATTTGGAATGAAGGATTCTTAAACCCATATCAAAAGAAACAATTCTTTGAGCTTAGCCTAAGTGCTTTGACAACATTGTTGGCGGGTGTAATGGGGTATTATACTATAGCGTCATCGATGTATTTAAATCTAATCATACATCAAATCATCCAGTGAGATGGTGACGCCGTCTCCGGCTCGCCCCATTTCATATATTTGGTCAATGATAAATAACATATTATCTGCTGTAATTTCATCGTTTGGGAATGAAACAGTTTTTCCAAGCGTACTTTCTTTTAGAGCAGTAATTTCAGCACCAATCGTTGATCCAATGCATAACATGGCTACTTGATTTGCTCTTTTGGCAATGCCTGGTAGTAAGCCGTTAGCGGCGAACACTTCTTCTGGAGCAATCTGTTGCCCTTTTAAACGAAATTTCCAACCAATTTGTTTGGAAACGGCAACGCACTGTTGAACAAATTTTTCCATTATTCCCACCAATTATGTGATGTTTTTCTTGCTCCAGCGATAAAGCTTCTTATGAGTCTTAAAAATGATCGAACCGTTAGACCATAATACCCTAGAATGGTTAAAGCAGCAAAAATTGAGCAGGCTAAAACGACTGTCCATGTTTGTATGTTGTAAAGCATCAAAAGAAAGGGAAACACTGAATTTGCATTGAAAATCCAGAGCTTCGCTTCTCTTGCAGAATCCCTCCAGCTCGCATCCGCGTCAGGCGTGGTAATCATCATTTAACTCCTATGACTTTCATGATAGTATTTTGATTGTGGTGTTGCAACACATTATAAGGAGTTACCATGTTTGGGCAAAAAAAAACATATGAATGTTTCTCTCAAGATACATTATGGTCAATGAATGATAAAATTTATACGCAGGATAAAGGTGAGGCATGGTCTAAAGTTCCAATGCTATATACCGTAAATTGTAAGGTTGCAAATTATTACGCCAATTGCATTGCTCAGTTAATGAAAGCACACCCCAATACCAAAGCACAGATACTTGAGTTGGGCTGTGGTTTAGGGGCCTTCTCATATTACTTACATTATTTTCTTAAGAAGTTAAATGTAGATTTCCATATCACACTCTCTGATATGAGTGATACAAGCTTAGAGTATTTGAAGCTTTTACCACAGTGGCAGGATTTGTCAGTTGATTGGTTGGCCATTGATGTACGCAAGGATGTTGATCTTTCCTCAATCGGTGAAGGTCCTTTATTTGTGATTTGTAATTACTTTGCAGATTCTATGCCGTTTATAGGTTTGAAAAAAGATGCTTCAGGTTGGCATCATGCAACTGTTCGAGTGGATGAGTGTGATAAATTCAATCAAGAAAACATTTCAGATTTTAAGATCGATGTGAATTTTAATACGTTCGATATTGAGAAAATGCCGAGGATTGTTCAAGAACTATTACCTTTGTATGATGACTTTGACGGTAACTTAAATATACCAACCGTAATGATCGATTTTTTTGATCGAATAAAGAAACAGCGGCCTTTAGTGTATGGGATGTTTAATGATAAAGGTTTTTCCAAGGTTGATGAGAATTCGTATGATGAACATTTTGATTTCAATGTTGATGGTGCTATTCATTACATGGTCAATTTTGAGGCCATCAATCATTGGGTGGACTTGCAAGAGGGGTGTCATGCCATATGCTCAAGTAAGGGGTACAGTCATCTAAACTTCATTGCTCTTGGTGATTTCCCATCACACCAAAAAACAATAATGGACAGTTTAATGGTTGGATTCCATTGGCGCGATAATTTTGACATGATAATGGAGAGCACAGACTTCTTAAATGATAATACAGACCACTTCAATCAATTAATGGGGTTTTGTGATTACTGTCCCGGTGTGTTTTTTAAATTATCCAATGCATTTTTAAAATTTGCTAAAGAAAATCCAGGTGAACATAAGAAACTGCTTGTGTTATGCCATAAAATCATTGATAAGCTATATTGGCATCCATTATTTGAATGCGATGTATTTGTTATCATTGAAATATTAATTATATTGAAAGACTCCGACACGGCGCTAAAGCTACTGAAAGCATATCAGCCATTCATCAACAGTCAATATCTACTGAATCTACACTTTGGTGTTTTGTATTTTAGTTTAAAGCAGTTTGATGAATCCAAGAAACGCTTAAATTTAGCATTGAATTTCAATAAAAAATGTCCTAACGCAAAAAAATATCTTGATCTTATGGCGTGAGGTAGGGCAATTCTCTGCTTGACACTACAGTGGCATCTTGTTTCAATGTGAATGTGGGGGGATATATTTAATGTTTAACTTAATTTTAGGTCTGCTCTTTCTGGTAATGCCTGGGTGCGGTATGCTTCCTCAAGATGTTGAGGTAAGTTATACGGATTTGGATCTAAGGATACCTGTCGAGACTAGAGTTTCAAATGCTGAAAGGAGCCGGAGTGATCTTGAATTTCAGAACTTGATTCGAGAGACTGCAGTAACAGCTTCAAAGTCCATCCAAAGTTTATCCGTGCTTGAGCATGCTTCAAAACCAGAAGTTAAGAAAAAGCCTGCACCCAATCCAATTAAAACTGGATTAGATCAAAGGGTGACCATCGAATGGACTGGTCCTGTAGAGCCACTTTTAGCAAAGCTTGCCAAAAATGCACATTATCGAGTGAACTTTTTAGGTCAGAAACCAGTAGCACCTATTCTCGTTTCCGTTAACCGCTCAAACGCATATATGGCAGATGTTATCCAGGATGTTGCGTATCAAGTACAGCGATTTGCTGATTTATCAATTGTTTCGTCTGAGAAACTCCTAGAGCTTCGGTATAATAGATAATGAAAAGACTCTTTTCTATCCTATCTGCACTATTGTTAGTAGGTTGTTCAAGTAATTCTGACAACAACACGGGTGATGGTATGGTGAGGGATCAGATCATGAGAGAGGAGGCCATGTCATATGGTGCGAGAACAGCGCTTGCTTTTTACTCCGTCAGGTACAATACCATTGTTGAAAAAAGAGCAACAGAACTTGATCAGATATTTAATTTCAAACGGTTGGTTTTGAAAAACAATATTTTACCACCTGTTATTCGACAAGGGGGTAAAAATCTAGCTGTTGATAGCCCAAATACACTTAGACTTTCTGATAGGGTGATTGAGATTGTTGCGCCTGCACGTTTTATCACTGCTCCTCCTACTTGGAGAGACTACCTGGTGATGAAAGTTAATTATCCTAATTTACCAAATAAGCGACTACATCCAAAAAATTCAGAAGAATATACCATCTGGGTCGACTTTGTGAACAAGGGATGGTTCCAAGGAAAGCATCAGGCATACGATATCATTAATCGTCAACTTGCACATTTACAATCTGACTTTGCTGGAATTAATTTATATTATGAGCTATTGGCACAAAACATGATATCCGCCCCATCGGTTGGAAAAGCAAATCTTGGTATTACGGGCAATAAGAGGAAAATAAGATTAAATGACCAAATCATTCGTATTACTGCTAACTCTGATTTGCAGTCTGAAAAACATTGGGATCCTGTTGTTATCAGCGATAATGAACCGCATCGTATGAATTCAACCGATTCTTCAAGTGTTGTATCTCCAGAATCTGCTACAATGAAATAATGAGCGAGCAGGAACACAAATACGTCATCCCAAATGAGCCACCAAGGCTGCAAACTGCACAGGATTTAGACAACGTATTATCTCATTGCTGTGAATTTGATGCATCAGATATAACCATTCAAAGCGGTGAACCTGTCGTTGCAGAAATTTATGGACGGCTCTACAAAGTCACTCAGCGACCATTGACTAATAGTGAGGTAGGGCAATTACTGAATGCGATTTACGGCGCCAATGGTACTACTCAGTTATTAAGTGGTATTGACATTGATACCTACTATGAATTTAGACCAAACCGTTATATGAGGTATCGTTTTAGGGTAAATGGAACAGCGTGTTTAGTTTTTGGTCATGATGGTATTCAAATCACATTACGAAGTATTCCCATTGATCCTCCTTTACTGAACACGTTAGGACTTCCTGATGCAATGTTAAACGCGATTAAACCAAGTGATGGGGTTGTGTATGTCTGTGGTACAACCGGCTCCGGTAAAAGTACGCTTCTTGCTTCCATTATTAGAGACATTGTTGAGGACCCTGACTCCAATAGAAAAGTGTTAACCTATGAAGCACCGATCGAATTTGTATATGATAATGTTCAAAAAAAATCTTCTTTAGTGAGTCAGTCAGAAATCCCAAGACATATTCCATCCTTTGCTGACGGTGTCAGAAATGCGTTAAGACGTAAGCCCCGTTTGATTCTTGTTGGGGAGAGTAGGGACAGTGAAACAATCAATGCGGTGATTGAAGCTGCGCTTACCGGTCACCCAGTCTATACCACTGTTCATAGTAATGGAGTTGGTGAAACGGTGCGACGTTTGGTGGGGAGTTTTCCACAAGAAGAACGCTATGCAAAAAGCATCGATATTCTTGAGACATGTCGAATGATTATTTGGCAACAGCTTGTGCCAGCAACAAATGGACAGCGTGTTGCACTCAGAGAATTTTTAGTGTTTGACCAGGAAACCAGAGATGAACTTCTAAGTAAGGATCTCGATCGGGTGGCTGATTCAGCCAGAGACATTGTTCTGCGAAAAGAGCAATCCATGCTACATGATGCTCAAAAGAGGCTGGACGAGGGACTTATATCTCAAAGAACGTTTGATATAATTAAGAAAGGATTTGATTAGGAGATATGATGCGTCCACTACTATTCATAAGCTTAATGCTGTTAAATTCAATTGCTTTGGCAGGACAGAGTTGGTCGATGAAATACAGCATGCTGATCTCATATTCCAAAAAGATTGCTTCTGCGATCAAGCAAGACATTGATGAAAAAAAACTGACAGATGCTCAAGTGTATACCTACCTTACCAGCTTAGTTTCTTATGACAACCGTATTTGGAGTGCTACATTGGGTTTTTCACCTTCTTTTTTTGAAAAAGGAGACACAGTCAATTGGTGGTTGTCTGACGTTTGGAAAAACAACAAAACCCGTTCGAGTAAAGCATTATATGCTCCTTATGTATGGCGTAGCATGGATAATTTATTGGCTGCATCAGACATTGGTGATATCTCTAGTAGCTTTGGTTATGACTACACTGATCCAAAATGGGACTGGTGGTCTAGAACGATTCAATCACAAAAACCAACGTGGACAGGCCCCTACGAGAGCTCACTCACAGGTCATTCAATGGTGACCTATAGTGTTCCTATTAATCACGATGCTGTCCTTAGTTTTAACGTTTGGTACGGTCCTTAAACAATCAACTGGTAATTAATTCAATGTAGCGGCATACTGTCACTATGTATAGAAAGTTGGTGCTCTTTACAATGTTTATGGCATCGTTAGTAGCTGCTGCGAATGCCTCTGATGTCACAACAAGTAGTTTCTTAGTTCCCACGCCAAATGATCAATCCATACACTATTTGGGCATGATATTTGGGCAGGTGGGTAACGTTCTAACCAATGCATTTCCAAGCGCGATGATGTCTAAAATATTTACCATTTATAACTATGGTTTTTTGACATTCGCTGCAGTTTTAATTGCTTATACATTAAGTTTCAATTTAGTGAATGAGCTAACAACGGGCCAACCTTTGGCGGGTACATACGATGTGGTGACGGTTGGAAGAATCATTCTTGGTAATTCCTTTTTACTACCAACGTATGGAGGGTACTCGTTCATTCAGGTTCTGTATATGCAAATTGTGGTTCTTGGGGTCGGTTTAGGGGATAATCTATGGTCAGGTTTGATTGAAAAGATTCCTTCTTCGGGTATTTTGAATACAGTTCAATCAGCTGGTGATAATACTTCTTTCATCACAGACAGTGTTCTAGGAAAGGAAGTAGATGTTAATGTCAGTGAGCCAGATGCAACCATTATTAATTTATTTGCTATGACCGTTTGCGCTCAGGCACAGTACCGACATGATAAAGTTGCAGCAAGTGGTGAAATTATTTCACCCACAGATTACCAGTGGTTGTGTAGTAACGACCAATGTGTAGTTGGGAAACGAACGACAGACTCAAGCGGTCAAACTCAGGGTGATTGTGGTAAAATCAAGCTAGCATGTTCTAGTTCGACGACGAATGATTGCCT
>NZIM01000032.1 GCA_002691585.1 Legionellales bacterium | reverse complement strand
GTGAAAAATATTGATGCTTTCACTAACCATGATAACCATGGATTGGCAAATTCATATGAAAAATGGTTTTCAAAAATAGGTTGAATAAACATAATTGTAGCAGCAGCACATAGCCCGTAACCCAGATAGAAAAGCGCAATATGATTCGTTGAGTAATGATAGTATTGCGATAATATCATAGGCGATGCCTGAAGATAGACACCCCAAGCAACTTCTATTAAAAAGAATGAAATCAAGAGGTTACGAGTTGAGTCAGATTGGTATAAAGAATAAATTGACCGGATGACACCAAGCCCTATATTTTCAGTGGGTTGAGTTTGCTTTGAAGATTCTTTTACAAAAAATAGAACCATGCATGCATTTAATGCACTCATGATGGCTCCGATCCAAAAAGGTAAAGTTACGTCAACTGTAATATTTTTCCAAGTGGATAGGGTGGTTACCAAGGCGCCTGAAACAAATCCAAGTGCACTTGCACAATTAACCCAGGCTAAATATTGGGATAACCTACCTTCTGGTGCAATGTCACACATCACGGTTTGTACTAGACAAAAGCACCCTCCGGAGATGCCCACCATAAGTCGGGAAAATAAAAATAAGCCTAAAAGATGGTGCGTTATAGCAAATGCAGACACAATGTAAGATAAAGTGCTCATTATGAGGCTATAAAGGATTAATTTTTTTCTACCATAAAGGTCTGAAAGGCAGCCAATGAATAATCCGCTTACTGTCCAACCAAATGGAACTATCATCATTGTAATACAAAAAAATTGATATAATGAGTTGTGACTGACTAAAAAGTGGTTAGTGCTAGTTGAAAATAATTCGGGTAAAACAGGGAATACAAGCCCAATCCCCATGATGTCTATTATAACCGTTAATAATAATGTAAAAACAGTTGTCATCGTCGGAACTATCTGACTTTGTTCTTGATTTTTTCTTTAATTCTAGCGCTTTTTCCAGATCGCTCTCTAAGAAAATAGAGCTTAGAGCGTCTAACATCACCTTGTCGTATTCTTTTAATACTGTCAATTTGTTTGCTGAAGGTTTGGAATACTCTTTCAATACCTTCGCCATTTGCAACTTTTCGTACAGTGAAAGATGAGTTGATACCGCGGTTTCTTTTTGCAATGACGACGCCTTCATACGCTTGGAGACGCGTTCTATCGCCTTCCTTTACTTTTACCTTAACAATAACAGTGTCACCCGCAGAAAACTCAGGCATTTTTTGGTCACCCATTTGGGTGCTTTCGTAATAATGTAAAATCTTGGACTTCATATAGCTTTTAAATTCAAAAATTAAATTAAACCATTTATATCTAATATTGTCAATGTTTTTTGAATGATTGAATCATATTTATTAAACTTTTAATTTTATTGGTCATTTTCGTTTGATCGAGGGCATTTCTTATCTTTAAGCCACGCTTTAATTTTAGCATGATGACCAGATAAGAGTATTTTGGGAACTTCATGGCCATCAATTATTTCAGGCCTCGTATATACTGGATAGTTGGTGTCATAATCGGATGCATCAAAGTCTTGATTAAAGGATGCCTCATTTCCCAAAACGCCTTTTATGCTTCTAGAAATAGAGTCTATCATGATGCATGACGGTAGCTCACCCCCAGATAAGACATAGGGGCCGACTGACCATACTTCATCAACATGATGGTCGATTATGCGTTGATCAATTCCTTCATATTTACCAGAAATAAAGATAATTTGTTGGAATGATTTAAAATGTTGGATATAGCTTTGTTTAAAAAGCTTTCCTGATGGTGAGAGGTAGACTACAAGTCGTTGATTATTTTGGAATGAAGTGTTTTTTTTTATATTTTCAAGTGTTTTGACAATGGGTTCATATTGAAGCACCATACCTGGCCCACCACCATAGGGTTTGTCATCGACTTGTTTGTGTGGGTAACTGCTGTAGTCTCTTGGGTTATGACAATGGATAGATATCAACTTTTTTTCGACAGCTTTTCCAACAATGCTTTGAGTCATTGCTTCAACTATTTCTGGAAACAGTGTGATAACATCAAATCTCATGGTACCAATCAACTTTAATTGAATCCTCATTAATTTCAGTAATGACTTCTTTCGTATAAGGAATAAGAATTGTTTTTTTATGTTCATTTTCAACATACATCAAATAATGTGCATTATTGTGTTGAAATTCTGTAAGAGTACCAAGAACGTCTCCTTCTTGGTTTATCACTTTTTTTCCAATTAAATCACACAAGTAAAACTGACCTTCTTCTGGGGTAGGGAGGCTTTGCCTGCTAACAAAAATCTCCTTGTTTACATATTTTTCAACACTGGTTCGGTCGAGCACATCTTTTAAGCATACCACTAAAAAATTCTCTCTCTCGTGAGCGGTTTTTGGTTCAAGAGTGAAAGTCTGGTTATTAATTAAAGTATACCAAGGGGAGTATTCAAGAATGTTTTTAATTGGATCCGAGAAAGAGTAGAGCTTGATTTCGCCTCTTAATCCGATGGGTCGACCAAATCGTCCCATCAAGACAGTGTTCTCAATAATCAACCTTCTTTTTCAGCTTTTTTCTTAGGTGCTGTTGGTTTTTTTGCCGCTGCTGGCTTTTTGGCAGCTGCTGGTTTCTTAGCTGTAGTCTTTTCTTCTGCTTTAGCGGTGCTGGGTTTTTTGGCAGCAGGTTTCTTTTCAGTTGTTTTCTTAACAGCTGGTTTAGATTCAACTTTTTTCGCTTTTACAGCTTTTTTTGTATCTTT
The DNA here is from genome assembly GCA_002691585.1 of Legionellales bacterium. Classification (GTDB taxonomy): domain Bacteria; phylum Pseudomonadota; class Gammaproteobacteria; order Comchoanobacterales; family Comchoanobacteraceae. Next base: position 6,349 of record NZIM01000032.1, on the reverse strand, counting down.
AGCTGGGATTTTCTTTTCTATAGTTATGGTGAGTTTATTTTCCTTAAGGTGTTTTTTAAGGAGTGCATTAGCTCGCTCGGAGCATTTTGCACCTTCGTTGAGATAATATTCGAAACGATCATGTGCAATGACAAGTTTCTTTTCATTACTTTTAGCCATAGGATTAAAGTATCCAATTTTTTCAATGAATCGACCACTGTCACGTGCATTTCTTTTATCGGTTGCAACAATGTGATAGAAAGGTCTACCTTTTGCACCGACTCTCGTTAAACGAATTACAACCATATAAATTTCCTTCAAAAAAACATGATTTTACTTTATAAAACTTTCAATGTAAAGTTTTAGTTCGCAGAAAAGAAATCTTCATCAACATTTTGTTTCTTTAAGCGGTTCATCATGTTGCTTTTTGAGCCTGGTTTCAACTTCTTAGACATTCTTTGCATGGTTTTGAATTTCTTCATGAGTTTATTTACAAGCTGGATATCAGTGCCTGAACCATCTGCAATTCTGCGTTTTCTAGATCCTTTAATTAAATCAGGGAAGCTTCTTTCTTTTGGTGTCATTGACCGAATTGCTGCTAACATGTGTTTGAATTGTTTTATATCTAATTGCTGATTAAGTTGTGATTTGATGTTATCTGACATAGCGCCCACACCAGGGAGTTTATTCATCATCCCTTCAATATTATCCATCTTCACAATTTCTTCTAATTGGTTTTGAAAAGATTCTAAGTCAAATCGTCCCTGTTTAAGCTTTTCTTTGGTTTTTTTTGTTCTTTTTTCGTCGACTTGTCGCTCTACCTGCTTTACAAGTGAAACAACATCCCCCATTCCAAGTATTTGTGACGCAATTCTTGCTGGTGAGAATTCATCGATTTGATGTAAATGCTCACCTTCACACACAAAGAGTATTGGTTTACCTGTGATTTCAGCAATTGATAATGCAGCACCACCTCGACTATCTGCATCGAGTTTAGTTAAAATTGTTCCAGTAATGGGTAGGGCTTCATTGAATGAGCGTGCTACAGAGGCAGCATCTTGCCCCATCATACTATCTGCTACAAAGAAAATTTCTTCAGGTTTGCATAATTTATTGATTGCCTTAATTTCAGACATCAAAGCATCATCAACATGCAAGCGACCAGCTGTATCAATTATTAAGACGTCATAATGTTTCTCTTTTGCGTTTTTAATAGCTGCAGGAATAATGTTTTGATAAGTCTGTTTTCCAGAATGACGATAAAAATCCACTTCGGCTTTCTCTGCTAGTGTTTCTAACTGATCAATCGCAGCAGGTCTTTGAACATCAACGGATGTCAATAATATGTTTTTCTTTTTCTCTTCTTTTAGTAATTTACTAATTTTAGCTGCAGTAGTTGTTTTACCAGCCCCTTGTAAGCCTGCAATTAAAATCACTACGGGTGGTTTTGCTTTTAGCGGAATTGGATCTTCAACCGGATTCGATCCTAGGGTTTTAACTAATTCGTCATGAACTACTCGGGTGAGGGTTTCTACAGGCTTCAATGCCCCAAGAACTTCTTGACCTATGGCATGTTCTGAAACTGACTGTGTGAATTTTTTAACAACTTCAAGTGCAACATCTGCCTCAATAAGAGCATTTTTAATGTCTTTCAATGCGCTTTCAATGTTAGCCTCTGTTAAGCGACCCCGGCCAGTCAGATTCTTGAAGGTTTGGGTAAGACTTTGTGTTAGTTGTTCAAACATATTACTCCTGGTTTGATTTGAAAGGAACAGATTTTTGTACTCTCGCCCCAATGGTTTGAATGACTTCACTTGCTGTTTGTGAGGCGCTATTGCCGCAAAGTGTAAGTGGCAAGTTATTAATCAATCCGTGTATAAACCCTGCCGCAAAAAGATCGCCAGCGCCTGTTTTATCAATGACTTTAGGAACGCTTATGGCAGGAATATGAATTTGTTGAGTACCAGAAATTATCGATGCGCCATGACGACCTTCGGTGATGATCCATATAATATGAGGGTGGTTGTGACATTTTTTCTTAGCCTCATCAATATGGGATGTTTGCATCAAAGCGCAAATCTCTTCATGATTTGCAAAAACATAGTGGCAATGATCAATGACAAATGGGAATAAATCTTCATGATGCATTTTTACACATTTTTGATCTGAAAGTGTGATGAGTACCTTTCCACGTCTAGGATCTATAAGATGTGTTGCTTCTAAGGCGCTTTTTTTTGAAATGTCATGACTCCATAAGTAGGATTCTAAATACAAGTAATCACAGTTTTTTAAAGTTGAATTGGGTAGCATATGACATTCGATAGGCAATGATTCATTGATGAATGTACCCATTGACCGTTCAGAGTCAGGCGTAACGCAAATGATTGAAAAGTGGCTTGCACTGTCAGATTGTACGCATCCTGGGTCAATGTTGATACCAATGGAATCAAAATCTTTTGCAAAATCATGTCCAAAACGATCATCACCAATACCGCATACAAATTCTACTGAGTGCCCTAAGGTTCCCAGATGATAAAGAGTGTTTGCGGTGGAGCCTCCGTGTGTTTTTTCATGAGGAGGAAATGTTTTTAGTATTTTACTTGCTTCATCATGGCTAATGAGTTTCATGCCCCCGTATTCTAGGCCAAAATCGGCAACTAAACCTATTGAGGTCTTAGCGATAAGGTCCGTAACGGCATGACCCAAACCAACAATTTGTTTTTTCATCATGTATGACTCTACTCAAGGTCTCAATTATATCAACTTATTTCTGTTAATCAATATCTCAATTAGGCCTGTCATTATCAAAAAATTGATATAAACTATTAAGTAAGGTTTAAGGAGATTTCTTTAATTAATGGATAACCAGTTTTTACTTTTTTGTGTTTTGTTTCTTTTAGTGGCATTATCCGCTTTTTTCTCAGCATCTGAAACAGGGTTGATGGGTATTAATCGTTATAAACTAAAAAATCAGGCCAACAAAGGAGACAAAATTGCTCAACGAATTGTTACACTGCTAGAGCGGCCAGATAGAACATTAAGTATCATATTGATGGGAAATACTGCTGCGAATTTAATGCTTTCTGCAATCGCAACAGTACTTGCTGCATATTATTTTGATGCAGCAGGAATCTTGATATGTACCGCAATTTTGACTCTTGTCGTACTAATCTTTGTTGAAATTACTCCCAAAACCCTTGCAGCTTTAAAGCCGATGGGGGTCTCAAGATTTGTGGCTATGCCATTATGTATTCTCTTAAAGTTATTAGGCCCTTTTGTTTATATTTTATCTTTGATTGCTAAAGGAATGTTATACGTCTTTGGTGTGAGGTCAATGGACACTGGGTGGGCAGAGACATTTGGGAAAGAGGATCTAATTGGAGTCTTACAACAGTCAGGATCAGCAAATAAGTTTGTAAAAGATATGATGCTTGGTGTTTTAAACCTTGATGAAATTCATGTTGATGAAGTCATGTTGTCGCGCTCGGCCATTGCAGGTGTTGATATTTCAAAGTCTTGGTCTTCTGTTGTAAAGGCGTTTTCTCATGCACATCGGATGCGTATGGTGGTTCATGATGGAGATATTGATAAAGCCTTAGGTATTTGTCATTTAAATGACGTGATTAAGTTGCTTGAGAGTGACCAGTTTAATAGAGATAATCTAATGAAGTCCCTTAAGCCAATACATTATGTTCCAGAAAGGACAGCATTAGTACAGCAACTTAAAAATTTTCAAACTGATAATTATAGTTTGGGATTAGTGGTTGATGAGTATGGTGAGGTCATTGGTATGGTTTCCTTAGATGATATTATTGAAGAAATTGTAGGAGAATACACACAACATTCTTTACTTAAGCTGGAGGATCTCAAGCCAAATGCAGATGGTAGCTTTTGGATTTTGGGCACAATGATTGTCCGAGATTTAAATAGGGTGCTGGATTGGGATCTTCCTGAAAACGGACCTAATACAATGAACGGTCTGGTGACAGAAACACTAGAATGCATTCCAGATGGACAGGTATGCATAGAAATCAAAACATTTAAAGTAGAAGTTGTTCGTATTCGAAAAAACAGGGTTGAACTGATTAAAATATGGCCTCAGAGAAAATGATCTTGATCAGGCCTTGATTTTAAATTTTTAGTTTGATCTAATTAAAACATGTCAAAAATTCTTTATTATATAGCAATCTTTCTCTCACCTGTAATTTCAGCGGTTCAACCACATCCAGCCGAATTAGGTGATTACGTTGCACAAGTAGCTGTTACTCAGAGTGGTCCAAATCCGACTAAGTCTTTATCAGACATCAATGATTTTATCCATTTAGGTGGCACATTCATGGTTAATCTTCTTTTTATCTCAGGTATAGCGTTATTACTTGGGGCTGTTACTCAATATGTTGAACATCGAAAGAACCCAATGAACCCACCCCTTTCAAAAGTCGTTACATTGCTCGTTTTGGGTGTCTGTCTTGTAGCAGCATCTTTCATTCCGTTTCCAACCGTAGAATAATAATGAAGGGTGTGATTTTCGGTCCTCCCGGTGCCGGGAAAGGGACCCAGGGTGTATTCATCAGTAACTATTTTTCAATACCGCTAATATCTACTGGACAGATTATACGTGATGCTATCAAAAATGATTCTCCTGCTTTAAAGGGTCTTAAAGATATGATCGCAAAAGGTGCTTTAGTACCGGATCATGCAATTATTGATATTGCTATTGATCGAATAAGCAAAAATGATTGTGATTCTGGCTATTTATTAGATGGATTTCCAAGGACAATTGATCAAGCCAAAGCTTTAGCTCTTCTCAATATAAGGCTTGATTTCGTACTTAGTATAGAGGTTGATTCCGAAGAAATAGTGCGAAGGATAAGTGGTAGATTATACCATCCTTCATCAGGTAGAACATATCACAAAACAGATTGTCCTCCTTTGAAAGAGGGGATAGATGATGTGACTGGTGAACCACTTATTACTCGAGATGACGATCAGCCGGCATCCATCAAAAAACGCTTGAGTGTTTATACCGAGCAGACAGAACCAGTGCTAAGTTTTTACAAAAATGATATAACGTATAGGCCTCAATTTTTACAGGTCAATGGTATGGGTAGTATTGATCTTGTTAAAAATCGTATTCAAAAACTCTTGGGTACTCATTTTTCCAGCAGGCTCTGAAAATGTCTTCCTTCAAGCGGTTTTTTACATTAATTACACCTAACGGTCTCAGTGAATTTCAGCATCAAATGTTGGTTTGGCTGACATGTGTGTTTTTTAATTCATATGTATTGTTTGCAAATAATAGTATTGTACCGTTTCAAGCTCAAATTGAATTTGATTTGGCGTTATCAAAAACACAGTTTGCACTCTTAAGCTCATCTGCATATGCTTTCATTTATACTTTTGGTCAGCTAGTGAATGGTTTTTTTATCAATCGGTATGGTTTCAAGTCGGTGATGATATTTGCAGCTTTATGCTGCATACAAAGTAACTGTATTTTATCTTATTCAGACTATTATTACTTTGTGTTACTAGCAAGATGCTTGGCTGCAATTGGCGGGGTATTCTCTCTAATTACATTTGTATTATTAACGCGGACTTTTTTTAGTCCAAATTATCAAGGTGCTTTAATTGGATGGGGTGCTTTAGTAGCAGGTTTCTCAGCGAGTTTCGCTTTTGGTGTATCGCATTTTTGGCATGGATCTTGGCACAGTTTTTACCAAATCCTTTTAATTGTGAGTTGTTGTATGACGCTTGCAATTGCTACATTTATACCAAACGATTTAGGTGCGGCGCGTCCGCAGTCCATTTCTTTACAGTCAATGTCTGAGTTGTTAAAAGATCCATACATTTTCACTTTAATTATATTTTGCGCGTCAATTTACTCTGGTATTCAGTATTTCTCATCAAATGAAATATTTATTTTTCTAAAATTAAAATCAATCACTCCCGATGGTGCCCGCACTTTAATGTTTGCTTCATGGATAGGGTATGCTATTGGCTGTATGTTAAGTGGTCATTTTGCAGATCGATTAAAGCGCCCTGACCATTCCTTAATTGGTTACTCTGTTGCGTGCTTCATTTGTTTCTTAAGTATTGTTTATTTTAAAACACGCTTTGCTTTAACCCTTTTATTCTTTTTTGGGCTTGGTGTTGCGGCTAGCGGAATCATCATTGCTTTGACTGTTTTAAATGTTTTGCTTGATAACCAGAGGTTTACGTATGCAACGTGTATGGTGAACTTTAGTGTTGGTGTGGTATCAATGGTGAACCCTCCTATAGTTGGTATGATTTTAGACATTACTTCCAAGCAATATGGGCTTTTAGATCTAAAAGTATACCAGTTTGCATTTTTATACTTGCTATGTTTTAT
>NZIM01000031.1 GCA_002691585.1 Legionellales bacterium | reverse complement strand
CCCAGCAGAAGATTTGGGGCCAAAAGAGTTACAATCAAATATCAATCAATTAGCAAAAACATTTTCCGCACGTGTCACAATTCACGAAGGTGAAGAATTAATAGAGCAAGGTTACCCATTAGTACATGCTGTTGGTCGGGCAAGTGATAGGAAGCCATGTGTTGCTGATTTAACCTGGGGCGACCCAAGTCATCGTTCGCTAACCTTGATTGGAAAAGGGGTTTGTTTTGATACTGGTGGCCTAGACTTGAAAAGTGCGCTAGGTATGCGACACATGAAAAAGGACATGGCCGGTGCTGCTAATATGATTGGACTTGCAAACCTTATCATGGGTATGAATTTACCAGTTCATCTACGATTAATGATCCCAATAGTGGATAACAATTTATCTGGAAATAGCTACCGTCCAGGAGATATTTTTACAGCAAGAAATGGAAAAACTGTAGAAATTGGTAACACCGATGCAGAGGGCCGTTTAATTTTAGCAGATGTTCTTGCTGCAGCATGTGAGGCAAAACCTGATTTAATTGTAGATTTTGCAACTCTAACAGGCAATCGTGCACTTGGAAGTGTTGTTTCCTGTTTTAGTCACGATGTAAAAATGACTCAAAAGATACAAGATTGTGGATTGAAGTGTGAAGACCAGGTCTGGAGTATGCCTTTGATTAAACAATATACTAGCTTATTCGATAGTGATGTCGCAGATTTAGTTAACATTACAAACTTAGTTATGGATTGTGGTACTGCAACTGCTGCTATGTTCTTAAATGAGTTTGTAGATAAGGATGTTAGCTGGGTACACTGTGATACATTAGGATATAATCCAAGATCGATGCCTGGTCGACCAAAAGGTGGTGAAGCTCTTGGTTTAAGAGCATTTTATCATTTTATCAGCAATTGGTGCCAAGCGTAATCAAATCATTTTTTCCTTGAAAAATTAAATTACATAAATTAATCTAAGTTTTATATAAATAAATAGGAAAAACAATATGATACATAACGAAAATTCAAAAAGTACTCCATCTCATACGGTGTTAAGCGTAGAAGATGTTGATTTAAATACAAAAGCTATAGAACCAACACCATCCAGTTCTTCCCCCGATACTCAAAAAGTCGGTTCCTTAGAGGCAACTACTTTGGTTGCAGCTGCCACGGCTGGTGGTTTAGTTGCCACAGGTGCTGCTACTGGTGGAATAGATCTTTCAGCTGGAAGCGATGACGTGACATGCGGTTCATGGTTTTCATGTTGTAATGGTTTGTTTTCTGGAAGTGAAAATAAAAGTAGCACAATTGGTGGAGATGGTGTTGGCAATCAAGAGTCCAATGCACTAAATTGTTGTGGATGTTTTTCCTATGAAAGTGCTTCGTCTAGTGAGGTAAATGCTGACGGGGTGAATGATAGTGCTGCCGAGAGTGTAACTTGTTTCGGAATGACTTGTGGTTATGAGTGTGGATGTGAAAATTGTGTTCCAAGCTGTGAAACCGAAGGGTGTGATTCATGTGATTTACAATGTGCGTCACTATTTCAAGCGTGTTCTGATGTTGCCAGTGCAGGTTGCGAATTAGTAGCTGCGATACTTGGATAATATATAGTGCATAAACTCGACTCTTGGATGTAATAGAGTGTTGATCTAAATGGCGTGAATTACTATTTACTTTAATATAAAGTTTATGAGGTTTAACCACATGCACGCCCGGAGAGATTCGAACTCCCGACCGCCTGGTTCGAAGCCAGGTACTCTATCCAGCTGAGCTACGGGCGCATATGCGTATCGTATACGTTTCGATATAAGAAATAAAGAGAATTATAACGGTGGGTTTTTGTCCAATAAATGTTTTTTTTCTTTCACTTCACTCCATTCATCTGCGTCAGAAGGGGGTTCTTTTTTTTGATCAATGACAGGCCACTGTGCCGAGAGAGTTGCATTTAGCTCAATAAACTGTTGCTGGTCATCAGGGACATCGTCCTCTGCAAAGATAGCCTCTACTGGGCATGCAGGCACGCATAAATTGCAATCAATGCACTCTTCTGGGTCAATGACTAGAAAGTTTTTACCTTCTCGGAAACAATCCACGGGGCAAACTTCTACACAATCCATGTATTTGCATTTGATACAAGATTCAGTTACTACAAAAGTCATAATTAAGAGTATAAGAAAATAAGAAGGATTTTCCTACTAAAAATAGGAAAAAAAAAGCAAATTAAAATTAAATATGTTAAGATAAGAATATGGTTACAAAAGAGCAGATAAAAGCGTGGATTGAAAATGGTCTCACTGGTGCCCTTGTCGAAGTTGCAGGTGACGACGGTGCTCATTTTTTTGCAAAAGTCTCGTTTAGCGGTTTTAATGGTAAAAGCCGTATTCAGCAACATCAAATGGTTTATAACGTATTGGGTGAGAAAGTAGGGCAAGAAATACATGCCTTAAGTTTAAGCACTCATATAGCTTAAGAGAGACAGCGATGATTAATGATAAAATTGAAAAGCAACTTGGCGATGATCGCATAATTCTATACATGAAAGGCGAACCCTTAATGCCGATGTGTGGTTTCTCTGCCAAAGTAGTAGATATTTTGCAACAATATGATATCCATTTTAAAACGTATAACATATTAATGGATGAAGACCTTAGACAAGGCTTAAAAGATTACAGCCAATGGCCAACGTTTCCACAGTTATATGTTGAAAAAGAGTTAATTGGAGGGTGCGATATTATTGTTGAGATGCATGAGAAGGGCGAGTTAGAGGATATACTAAAAGACCATCATTAATCTTTTGGCCATTTAACAGGTGATGATGATTTTTTTTGGTTTATCTTGTGATCACGGTGTTTGAAAATGGTTTTATGTTTTTCAATTTCTTTCTCTTGAGAATTGGATTTAGAGTTTTGATTATCAAACTGTTGCATGAACTCGTCGATTTTACTCACAAAGGCTTTATTCATTCGTTTGAATATATTCATATGGCACCTAAATAGTTGATTATAAGGTAGTATACAGTAAGTTACAATGACAAAGCTAAATACACTATTCAAGTCAGGATTGTTTCTTTCAGATTATCAACAAAGTTTTGAAGTTGAGTGGATTGAAGCAATCGACACACACTTTTTAGAATGGGTTCAGGGAAATTCTAAAGAGTGCTATAGCGCGTTAATATCTCAACGTAAAACGCATCAAGTAATGTCCCCACAAGAAATTATTGATCTTTCCCTTTTACTCGAAACATTTTTATTGCATTTATTTGGTATCGAAAAGGCATATTCAAAGCTTCAATCGCATTATCAATCGTTTAAACATTTAAGCTTAGTGTATCAATGGGTTCAAAAAAAACTACGGCGCCAATTAAAGTCGATTGATGAAGCGTCAATAAAAAAACCATCTGATCCTCATTTACAGCTTTTTTTAGAAGACACTCCTGAAGCAGAGATCCAGTTTTCAGAGTATATTAATGAACACCCAGAGGATGAAGAGGGTATTATGTCCGTTCTGATTTGGGCGCATCATAATCATTTTGCTTGGTTATCTCTTTGTCTGCCCCAAAAAAGGGTTGAGGATGAACTAGTACCCCATCAGAAAAATGATGAAAAACAATTAGTCAATAAGGACACCATTGGTCGTGATGGATTTTCACACACCCTGTCCATAATTACAGATCGCCAAGTTTTTCATGAAACAGACTATTGCATTTACTGCCATAAGTCGAATACCGATTTTTGTCGAAAAGGCTTTCCAGTTAAAAAAGGTGAGCCAGCCATTCGTCTAGATGCTCACGATGTTTATCTTACAGGTTGTCCCTTGGATGAAAAAATATCAGAAATGAATTGGCTACAACACCTTGGCCATCCATTGGCAGCGTTTTCGGTCATCATGTGTGATAATCCAATGGTACCTGCAACTGGACATAGAATTTGTAATGAATGCATGAAAGCGTGTATTTATCAAAAGCAAACCCCCGTTGACGTTCCAAAAATTGAAACTCATGTTTTGAATCAAGTTTTATCCTTACCATGGGGTGTAGAGATCTATGACTTTCTTGCGCGATGGAATCCATTACGTCTCAATCAAAGAATCATTAAAAAAAGACGTTCTGAGAGTGTGTTAGTAATGGGTTTAGGGCCTGCTGGTTTTAGTTTGGCCCATCACTTGAGTATGGAGGGTGTTCAAGTGGTTGGTATGGATGGTATGTGTATTAAGCCACTCCCAAAAGAATGGGTGAATCAACCGATAAAAGACTATTCAATGATTTATGAGGATGGAGAAGATCGACCTTTTCGTGGTTTTGGTGGGGTGAGTGAATATGGTATTACTGCCAGATGGGATAAAAACTATCTCAAATTGATTCAATTGCTTTTAATGCGACGTCATATTCCGATGTATGGGGGCGCGCGATTTGGTGGTAACGTTGACTTTGATCAGGCATGGTCATGGGGTTTTTCACATTTTACCATCGCGGTTGGTGCAGGATTACCTAAAGCCATTGATATCCCTCAAAGCATGTCTCCAGGTATGCGCCAAGCCAATGATTTTTTAATGACACTTCATCAGGGTGCATTAAGTCGGATGTCCGAACTTGAGGTTCGGATGCCTATTTTTGTGATCGGAAGTGGCCTTACTGCGATTGATACAGCAACAGAATCACAAGCATATTACGTTAGACAGGTATCACGATGTTTGAAAATATATGAGTTGCTAGAAAAAAATGGTGGCCTAGACGAACTCAAGTCGCTTTTATCGCATCGACAATGGGCTGTCTTATTAACCTTTTTGGAACATGGCCGCATGATAGCTAAATACCGCTCTATAGCAAATAAAAAAGGGGTTGAGTCAGACTTTACAGAACTCTTTCATCAGTGGGGAGGGGTCAATGTACTGTATCGCAGACGTTTACAAGATTCCCCCGCATACCGTTTAAATTCAGAAGAAATTGATCAAGCATTGAAACAGGGTATCATCTATCATGAGCACGCTACACCTGCAGAAGTTTTATTGGATGAAGATGGTCATGTTGCAAAATTAAAAGTGATTAATCAGTTTGATGAACAAACATTGTTATCTGCTGGATCAATACTGGTTGCAACCGGTGCACACCCTAACATTGCATTTGGATTTGAACATCGAGGGGTCCTAGAAAAAGAGGGGCGTTACTACAAAGGGTACCGTTGGGAGAATGGTAGCTTAAACCCAAGCAATCCAGGTGTACACTGCAAAGATCAGCCCATGGCCCCCATTACAAACTATGAACACCAACAACACCGAGTTTCTTTTATTGGTGATGGACAGCCTGCGTATCATGGTAGTGTTGTAAGAGCAATAGCTTCAGCAGCGCACGCATACCCTCAAATAATGAGTGTAGTAAATGATAAAAAGTTTAAACATTCTGTCCAGCTTGATAATCTTAAACATGATTTCGATAATCGAGTGATTGAATCAACAAAAATAGCTTCTTGGAACCATGTCGTAATTCATGCGCCTTTAATCGCAACGAAATGGATGCCAGGGAATTTTATTCGAGTGGAGTTAAACGAAAAAGAACCATTCGTTCTATTCCCATACACATCAGACGATAAACACCTTTATTTTTACACCAAAGAGAGTATACCATTAGGAAGTGTACAGCTTATGGGTCCTTCAGGTGTACGTCTAACTCAGCCTAAAGAGACTGGCACGATTTTAATGAATGTCGATCAAGAAGGATTGAATGCTGCATTAGGGTTTGCTATGCATTTAGAATCAACGCATAAATTATACATTCATACCGATACGGAATGTGTTCCAATATTGAAACGTCACTTGAAAAATACTAGCGTGAATGTTGACTCAACTATCATACCAAAATGGTCATATACCCATGTATGGGTGTTAGCAAAACCAGAAGAGACAAAATTCATACAATCCATGCGATCTGAGGGATATTTTACAGAGAAAACACAATTTGTTGCAGCAACGTACGGGCCGATGCAATGTATGCTTAAAGGAGTATGTGCGCAATGTTTACAATGGCAAGTAGATCCACTCACTAAAATGCGCACTAAGGCTGTCTATGCGTGTTCATGGCAACATCAACCAATGGACTTAGTGGCTTGGGATCATGCTCAGTTACGACGAAAAGCTAACCCTGTTATGAAAAACCTTGTCAAATTATGGCATAAGCATCAAAAGGTAAGTTGTTAATGGATTACATATTACACTTAGACCACTATTTAACTGTTTTATTACCGTTACTTGGAAATTGGGTATATGGGCTAGTTGGCGTAGTGATTTTTCTAGAATCTGCATGCATTCTAACACCTTTCCTACCAGGGGATGGTTTGATTTTCGCATTAGGCTTGCTCGCTGGAAAAGGACTATTATCCACACGATATATTATAACAATAGTCTTTTCAATGACGGTTCTTGGTTACCTTTTAAATTATCTTTTAGGTAGTTACTTAGGGAAGAAAATGATGCCACTCATTAATCGATGGCAATTAGAGCAACACTTAGAAAAAGCACGACACTATTTCAAAATACATGGTGTAAACTCAATATTAATTGGCCGATTTCTGCCCATACTAAGAACATTTTTACCCTTTGTTAGTGGAATTGTTCATATGAACTTTTTTCTTTTTTGTCTCGCAAATGTCGCAGGAGCGCTACTATGGATTTTTGTTTTATCTTCTTTTGGTTGGTTTGTGGCAAAGGTACCTGTGTTTGAAAAATACGGATCAACATTCATATTAGGTATTATGTTTATAAGCCTTCTTCCAATTATGATTGCCGTTGCAAAAAATCTTCTGAGAAAAGTGAAATGGTCAGTGTAGTAGGTGGCGGTGCCTGGGGGCAAGCATTGGCAAAACATATCAGCCAGCAATCTAACGTTCAATTAGTGTGCCGTAATCCAGATACTGCGACTAAAGACCAAGGGTATGAGATTATAGATTTAGCGCATTTTAATGGAGCAGAGGACATTATCTATACTGCAGTTTCGAGTGCATTTTGTGAGGTGATGAAGCCAATTATTGAAATGACAATGCCTAAAAATGTATTGATCGCGTCAAAAGGGTTTGTTGTAGATGAAGATGGAACGTCACTTTTTTATCATGATTGGTTGTCAAATATAGGTTTTACAGGAGCATTTGGTATACTTTCAGGCCCATCTTTTGCGAGTGAAATCAATAAAGAGGGATGTACATGCCTTAATCTTGCGACAACCTCAGATACGTGTTTTGAGCGTTTTCATTCACTTTTGAATCATCATTCAGTAAGCACTATTCGTTCCAACGATTATTTAGGAGTTGAAATCGCAGGCGCATTCAAAAACATGGTTGCCATATTAGTGGGATGGTTAGACGTTAAGGCCAATGATAGTGCAAATACGCGCTTTGCGTTGATTGTTAAAGCATTAAGAGAACTTGAACAGGTCCTTGAAATTAAAGGCGGTGATGTGTCTACGGTGTATGATTATGCTGGCGTAGGGGACTTGATGTTGACTTGTTTAAACCATCAATCAAGAAATTGGCGTTTTGGTCAGCTTTTAGGCTCAGGTTTAACTAAAGATCAGGCATTAAAACGCATTGCCACTGTTGAGGGGTTGAATGCATTAGGGCATTTTAATTCAATGGATTGCAAGTCTCCACTCATTGACTTAATTGAGAAAGTGGTCGATCAACAAGTGGGTATTGATGCCGTGTTAGAATACATATCTAACTAAAAAGAAAGTCTTGTTTTCGTAGCACTTCAAATAAACATATCGCTACGGCATTGGAAAGATTGATACTTCTTTGGTGCTGTGCCATTGGAATTTTTATAGAAGTTGCCTTTGCATGTTCACGAATTGATTGTGGTAGCCCTCTAGTTTCTGGACCAAACATCAAGATACAGTTAGAAGTGTAGTGTTGTTCATGGTACAGAGTTTTCCCACGCGTGGATACGGTGAAAAAGGGTTGGTTCCTTTCATCTAACCATTCTTCAAAAGATTTATAAATACGAATATTGGTTGTTTCATGGTAATCAAGTCCAGCTCGTCTCATTTGTTTGTTATCTAACTCAAATCCAAGCGGCTCAATCAGACTTAATGATGAATTAGTGTTTGAGCATAACCGGATGATATTACCAGTATTTGGAGGAATTTCTGGTTGATATAAAACAACTTCATTCATTATTCAGTTTTTGATACTGAGCATTCCTTCTAGCGATATATGATTCACGCATGGCAACATATGGATCTAATTGTAATGCCATTAAATTTTCGTACTTTAATAAATTAGCGCGTTTTTGGATGCCTAGAATGATGAATGCTTCGTTTTCAGGTTGTAAATCGAGTGCGTTGTTTGTGACAAAGGTCATTCCTAATCCTACAGTATCTCGTACGTTAGATGGTCCAAGTAGTGGTAAGACTAAAAATGGTGTTGGTGCATTATTTGACCATCTTGCTAACGTCATACCATAATCTTGATTTCGCATGGGAATGTCTGCGAAACCATCAGAGAAATCCATTAAACCAAATATTCCGAATGTTGTGTTGAAAACAAAACGTTCTAAATCAATTGCAGCACCATTAGGATTCAGCTGGAGAACGTCATTTATAAATCGAACAGGCTCGCCTAAGTTGCTGAAGAAGTTTGAAATCATTTCTTGAAATTCATCTGCGACTACTCGGTCATAAGCACGTGAAACAGGTTCAATCACCGCATTGTCGACAGCATCGTTAAATTCATACATGCCTCGATTGTAAGGCTCAAGTGGATCCTTTGGATTATTGCCGCAACCTGTGCAAGCTAAAATCCCAATCAACGCGATGAAAAATTTTCCCATATCAATCCCCAATATCAGAATCATAAACTAGTCGAGCATAATTTGGAATACGTATTTGATTTTTTTTCGAATTATATTCAATATCGGCAGTTGTGACAAATTGATTCATACTTGTAAGAAATGTTTTTCCGCGCGTGTAGTATGTTTTGCGTGTATCATCAACGATGAGTTTTTCACAAGAGATAGAGGAGAGTTGTTTGACATTGCTTTTCCCAATGACGTGCCCAATGAAAGTTTTTAGATTCTTAATAGAATCAATTTCCATATGATCACCAGAAAGCCACCATTTTTCACCAGATTCTGTAAGACGTTCAACTTTTGGGCTGGTTGCTAACCATACCTGATTGTCTATTTCCTTTAAAAGAGGAGTGATGATTTTTACGTATTGTTCTTTCTGTAAATAAGTAATATCGGCATTGTGTATAATGGAATTATTTGTTTGAGACGTAAGTTTATTTTTTTCGAACAACATGTCAGAAAGGGACACCATTGGAAGAAATAATGAAAGTAAAGTCAGTATGGAAAGTAATATTTTCATGAGTATAACTTTAGTAAATCATGTATGTGTACAAATCCTTTCAATTGTTGAGATTCCATGATAAGGAGAGAAGTAATCTTTTGTGAGTGCATGGTCTCAAGTGCCTCTGATGCTAGAATGTCTTGGTTGCAGGTTGCAAAATCTTTAGACATGACTGTTTGTATTCCTACGTCAAGGTTAGGGTATTTTTGGATAGTTCGTCTTAGGTCTCCGTCTGTAAAGATGCCTTTAACATCACCGCATCGGTCCGTTAAAATGATGCACCCGCACATCCCCGATGTCATTGTTGGTAACGCTTCGAGTACGGTGATCGAGTCTGAAACAATTGGTAATTGATCAACGGGCCTTGCTATTGAAATGACCTTAGTTGTTAAAAGTGCTCCTAAAGAGCCAGCAGGGTGATTTTGTGAGAATGATTGAAGAGTCATTTCTTTTGAATTCGCAACACACATAATTATGGAGTAAGTGATGGCAGTCATATTGACTAACGATGTAGATGGAATGGTATGTAATGGCCAAGCTTCTTCTGTTGCTGCAACCTTTATATCTATTGCAACATTAACTGATTTTGCAAGATCGGTTGACGTGTTACCACATATTAAAATGGAATGAGTTGGCTGAATTGAATGATAAATCAGACTCAACTCTTTACTTTTTCCAGAAAAACTAAAGAAAATAATGAGATCCTTCTTAGGATCTATGCATCCCATGTCACCATGATTTGCTTCAGTTGCATGTAAAAAGTAGCTGTTAAAGCCTAAGCTTTTCAATGATGCACTAAATAGTCTAGCTATATGGCCAGATTTTCCAAGACCGATGAGAACGACTTTACCGCGACATGAGGCAATTAGATCAACTACGGCATTAAATTCATCGCCTATGGAATCGGCTAGATCATTGAGCTTTTTGGCAAAATAATCAATTAGTTCTTTACCTTTAAAATCATGCTTGGTTAGATTCATACTTGCCATAACTATCCCAAATAGGCTATCCTCGAAAAAGCTTATGATAGCCAATTTTAGTACAAAGGTAAATTGCCATGCGTGAAAGTGTAGCACATTTACAAAATGTTAGCTTTTCCCACGAGCAGCATAAAATCTTAAGGAATATTTCACTTCAAATTCCCAAGGGAAAGATTGTAGCAATCATGGGGCCAAGCGGTACAGGTAAAAGTACGTTACTGAAATTGATGACAGGCCAGTATCAGCCAAATCATGGCAAAGTGACCGTGATGGGTAAACGCATTGATTTGTTATCTGGTTCGAAATTATATCAATACAGACGCTCCATCGGTGTTTTACTTCAACAAAATGCTTTATTTAATGGGTTAAGTGTTTTTGAGAACATTGCTTTTCCATTACGAGAAATATACGATTTGCCTGAGGAAATCATCAGCGCACTAGTAAAGCTAAAGCTGGAATGTGT
>NZIM01000030.1 GCA_002691585.1 Legionellales bacterium | reverse complement strand
TGGGAAAATGTCTTTGTGATTCATTGTAGTATTTCCCTGTAATTAATCGAATGATTCATCGTACTGTCCTATAAATAGTATTTGATACCAATCGCACCCTTATTGAAGAATGTCTTAGTTGAGGCATTTGGATTAGATTTACTTGTTCCGTTATTGTATCCAGAGTCCTCTGAGGATAATGCTCTAATTTGTGCATAGATTTCGTAGTCAGGATGATAGGATGGAGAAAAGACAAGTCCGGTAATTAAGCCAACTGTATATGGGTTATGATCAATGCCGCCACCATTGTTATAATTATTTTTATCTGATATTAACTGCATGTCAGCGCGTCCACCAATTGAAAATTGCACCATTTGCCTTAATGGATAAAGAAAGCTTGAGGCAATACCGATGTTTATTTTATTATAAGAGGTGTTATTGGTGTTATCATACGATTGCGCACCGAAAACTATATCTGTTCGCCTACCTCTAACTGTGTCTTTTTGTCTCGTTCCAGTTACTATGTTTATTTGACTATCAATACTATTATTATATTCAATGCCGATACCAATTTGACTAAGAGCCAGATTACTAAGCATCATAATTACAACGAAAATAAACTTCATTCAACTCACTCCCGATCTTATAATATAAACTATCATAAGTTTACTTGATTTTCTATAAAATAATTAAAGTAAATGCGTTTATTATGACCATTTTTTTCGAGATAAAAGTGCTTGTTTTAAAGTGTTTGCGTCAAGGTACTCTAGTTCACCACCGATGGGTACACCATACCCAATTCTAGAGCAAATAATATTATTTTTTAATAATGTATCTGATATATATTGGGCTGTTACTTCTCCCTCCACGGTTGAGTTTGTTGCTAATATGACTTCTTTAAATTGACTTGCAATACAAATTTCTACTAATGCATCAATACCCAATTCTGATGGACCGATTCCATCAATTGGAGATAGGTGACCCATTAATACAAAATATAACCCATTAAATGAGCCGGAATGTTCTAAGCTCATTAAATCAGATGGTGTTTCAACAACACATAGCGTTGAGTTGTCCCTTTTACTTGACGAACAAATTTGACATAAAGGACTTTCAGAGAAATTTCTGCATCGTTGACAATGATTGATATTCTCTAGAGCACTGGTAATTGAAAGGGAGAGTTCTTTAGCAGATTCTCTCCCTTTTTCCAAAAGATGTATAGCCATTCTGTATGCTGACTTTGGGCCGACACCCGGCAAAGCTTGTAAAGCAGATATAAGCCTATCAAGCGATGGGGTCATTCAGATTTTTCGCCACCTTCATCGATGTTTATGTCTTTTGCTAGTTCTAAGATTTGATTCTTTTGTTTCTCTGTTACTTTGTCTATGCCTTGATTAACGGCAGAGATAAGCATCTTTGTTAAATCTGGGTGTTGACGAGCCATTGCATCGATCTCTAAAGAATCAATTTTGTAGTCTCCGAGCATTGTAAGTTTTACTGCGTTTGCACCAACGTTTACATCAACACGTTCTTGTTTAAGTTTATCTTGAGCTTCTTTAATGCCTTCTTGCATTCTCTGAGCGGCTTCCATAATGTTTTTTAAATCAGCCATAGTTTCCTCCTAATTTTTTTGATTATAACATCAACTAGATTAAAAACCTAGTTTGCATGATTGATTACTCTATAGTAAACTATAGCACAGTCAGCCCCTTCGCGGCGATAGAATGTCAACCCCGTCAGGCCTGGAAGGGAGCAGCGGCATCATTCAAATCGGGTGCCGAAGTGCGGCTGACCTTTATTTTTGGTGTAATGTGGATCATATTCTTGCAAATAGTTGGCGACCTGCTAGTCTTAGCGACGTTGTTGGCCAGGAAACTACGGTTGGGGCTTTAAAAAATGCTCTTGGTCAAAACATACTCCATCATTGTTATATCTTTACTGGAATCCGAGGCGTTGGTAAAACAAGCCTTGCCAGATTATTTGCCCAGGGACTTAACTGTGAGAAAGGTCTAACATCTACCCCGTGCGGCAAATGCCCTTCCTGTTTAGGTATTAAAGCAGGTAATGATTTAGATTGTTATGAGATTGATGCTGCATCAAGAACAAAAGTTGAAGAGACACTTAAAATCCTAGAATTGGCTAATTATCCACCCACACGATCTAGATACAAAATATTCCTTATTGATGAAGTACATATGTTATCGAATCATAGCTTCAATGCACTTTTGAAAACTCTTGAGCAACCACCAGAATATGTTAAATTCTTACTTGCTACTACAGATGTTTTTAGAATTCCAGACACAGTTCGTTCGCGTTGCATTGAGTTTCAGTTATCTCCGATTTCTAAACCCAGCTTAATTGACCATTTGAGTTTGATTTGTGATAAAGAAAAGTACACATATGAGACTTCAGCATTAGACCTAATTGCAATGCAAGCTTCTGGCAGTTTAAGAGATGCAATCACACATCTGCAATCCATCATGACAAGTACAACCAATGGTTCAATTACAGTTGATTTAGTTGAAAGTTCCCTTGGTATCTTACCAGAGTCTTTCTTTGGTACTCTCTTCGAAAGCTTAAGCCATAATGACTCAAAAGCCATTGAAGCATTATTAGATAAAGTTGGTACGCAATCAATCAACCATTTAAGCGTTATCGATCAATTCATCAATTATCTCGGACAAAACCTTAAGGCAAGTTCAGCAGATACACAAAGTCATAATTGGATTCAAATAGCATTATTGACAAAGCGTGATTTTAACTTTTATCCAAATGCAAAAATTGCATTTGAAATTATGGTGATGAGAATGTTGGTTTTCAAACCTAATTTTTCATCACAGTCGAACCAGTCTTCGTCAAAAGAACTAAATGAAAATCAGATTGAAGTAAAAAAAAAAATACCAAATACTCAATTAGTAGATCAAAAGATATTGATTGAGAATCAAGAGGATTGGCTTAATTTTTCGAATAAGCTATCTCTTGAAGGATTTGCAAAGCAGATTATTGAGCATTCAGTGTTTAAAACACAACGTGAAAAAGTTATTCATGTGACTATTGATGTCAAACATAAACCAATTGTATTAAAAAGACATATTGAGAAAATAAATGAATCAATCAAGACGTTTGGATTTACTGCGATTGAGATAGTATGTTCTGAGAATATTCAAGCAGATCATATAAAAGATTTGAAAGAGAAAAAAGAAGAGGAAATTACTATTAAGGAAAATAAAGAGGTTCGAAAACATCAGTTATTTAAAAAAATCAGTGAACATTTAGATGTCGAATTAGTTTAAGTGATGTCAATCTAAATTACTAAAATGACGTCTTGGATCAATTTTTGAACTATTCCCTACAAGACTGTCAAAGTAATGAATATTAAAAGTATCTGTTAGCCGCTGAGCAAATTCAACGCCACGAACACTATTTCCATATTCATCAAGATTTGGTGACCAAACGCTAATTCCCATAACATTTGGAAC
Source organism: Legionellales bacterium (assembly GCA_002691585.1). Lineage (GTDB taxonomy): Bacteria > Pseudomonadota > Gammaproteobacteria > Comchoanobacterales > Comchoanobacteraceae. The sequence continues at coordinate 14,563 of NZIM01000030.1, read as the reverse complement.
GACCAACATTATGGCTCCAGAAACTCCAGACTTAGCAGGAATGCCAACTTTAAATGCAAATTCTCCAGAGAAGTCATACATTCCACAAAAGGACATAATAGTCAGACAATCTTTTACTGTTTCACTAGAAAAGATTCGATCTTGTGAGAAAGGGCATATTCCACCATTCGCCAGTATAGCTGCTGCATTTGAAAGATTAGAAGCATTAAGTGTCAGTGCGCAATTCCGAATATATAAATCCATCGTGTCTTCAATATTGGTATTATTTGGGAATGCACCCACTTCTTGCATCAAGTGCGCAAGAGCAAAATTACGGTTTGCAGTCAGTTTTTCAGATTCATAGGTTGCCTGATCAAATCCAGGCCCTTTATTTAAGGTCAGCTTTTTCCAGCTCTTTCTGACAATTTCAAATCGTTCAGCAACAGAGTGTTCAGGGGAGATCAATGCACAGCACATCATAGCACCCGAATTGATTAAGGGGTTATGAGGTAAGCCATTTTGGTTTAAAGATACTTCGTTGAAACGTTGGCCGCTTGGCTCTCTACCTATATATTGATGAACCTTTGCTTCTCCAAGCATTTCAAGAGCAACACAGTAATTGATCGGCTTACATGTTGATTGAACACAAAAAGGGGTATCGTAATTTCCAAAATTAAAACATTGCCCATCAATTGTTGTAATGCATACAGCAAAATTGTTAGGATCAACTGATTTTAATTCAGGGATGTAGTCTGCTACCTTGCCATTACAATTACTTTCAACGATTTTGCTTATTTCGAGTATGCGTTGCGAAAATGAGTGGAAATTTGGAATGACTAAATCGTCACTTAGAATTTTAATGAGAAAAGAAACTTCTTTTGGGACAAGCTCTTTAAGGTTAAAAGAGTTTTCGGGTAGTTGAAAAAAATTATCTAGCCTTGGATCATCATTTAAGATGCCTTTAGATGTAAGTATATCGCAAATATCGTTTCTAGAAAGTGTAGATAAAGTCTCGAAAGTTCTATTTGTATAGGCCTTTTTATCAGATTTCATCTTATAATCATATCATGAATTTTTAAATCTCACCAGATTTCTTAGTCATCTACCAAATCCTTGGTATCAGAAAGTTTATCATTGAAGTAATTTTTTTTAAGGCATCCGACTAATTGGTTGATGTGAACACGCTCTTGTTTTAGGGTATCTCTGTCTCGGATTGTAACGGTATGGTGCCAATCAGGATTGCTATCTTTTGCTTTAATTGTATCAAAATCAACTGTAACGCAACAAGGTGTTCCTATTTCATCATGTCGTCTATAGGCTTTACCGATGTTACCTGTGTTTTCAATTTCGATGCGACCAATATCATTTTTCCTAAGATGTTTTGCAATTTTTCGGACCATCTCCATAATCTCTGTTTTATTTTTTGCTAGAGGAACTACAGCGACCTTTACAGGAGAGAGGTGAGGTTTTAATTTGAGTACAGTACGTTCTTGACCATCTTCTAATTTCTCAATTGTATAAGCTTCGTTTAACAATGCAAGAAATCCTCTTTCAAGGCCTGCAGAGGGTTCAATAACAAATGGCACAATCATTTTCTGTTGATGATTCGCAACGGTTAATTTAGTTGTGCTTTTTTTGTTTTCTAAAACTTTCGCAGTAATTCCCAAATCAGTTTGGTTTTTTGAATGTGAGCCTAGATCAAAATCTGTTCTGTTAGCTATTCCCTCTAATTCTTCAAATCCATGAGGAAATTTGTAGAGGATATCAGTGGTTGCCTTGGCATAATGTGCCATTTCACTTGCAACTTCGAGCTGTAAATTTTCTTTAGACAATCCTTGTTCTTGCCACCAGTCTAATCGTTTTTCAACCCAATAATTGTACCATTGGTCATCTTCACCGGGCTCTACAAAAAATTCTAATTCCATTTGCTCAAATTCCCTAACTCGGAATATAAAGTTACGTGGAGTGATTTCATTTCTAAATGCTTTTCCCATTTGAGCAATACCAAAAGGTAGTTTAGGAGAAAAGCTATCTACAATGTTTTTAAAGTTTGTAAATATACCTTGAGCAGTCTCTGGTCGAAGGTATGCTTTTGAGCTATCGTCACTTACAGGACCAACTTTTGTTTCAAACATTAAATGGAATGGTCTTGGATCAGTAAGGTCTTTTTTACCACATGCTGGACATTGATCATCAATATGATCAGCTCTGAAGCGACTTTTGCATGATCGACAATCCACCATTGGGTCACTAAACGTATCTTCATGTCCAGACTGGTATAAGATGTCTTTATGCGTTAGGAGGGCAGAATCAAGGCCATATATATTTTCCATTTCATGCACCATGCATTTCCACCATGTGTTCTTTAAGTTGTTTTTTAGTTCTATACCAAGGGGTCCGAAGTCGTAAAGACCCTGTAGACCCCCATAAATAAGTGCATTTTGGAATATAAATCCTCTTCTTTTGCAAAGTGCTACAAGTTGGTCCATTGAGTTAGCTGGCACGATTATGCTCCCTTAAAATTAAAATGCATGTTTGTGTTAATCTTGTCGAAAAAAGGTATACTAGTTAGGTTGATGTTATTGTAATACATCATGGATCATCCTTCACATGCCAACTAAATTTGGTTTAGCTGTTATACAATGTCAAACGTAAACCTTTTAACAACTTAATAAGACTATTACACATTTTGAATATCTACAATAGCTTATTTGTGAGACTGCTTTTTTTAGTCCAATTTAATGGCATTGTTCTGAAAAATCCTTAGATAGATCACTAATAACCATTTTATATATTGGAGCGTCATGAAGCATCGAATTACAACTCATCATAAACATTGGTACACCTGTCATAACATATGCATAGGTATTCGCAAGATCACTTATTTCACTATTACTAGAAATTATTTGGCACGATTGCAGACAGCTTTTTTTGTCTTTACACATTTTGAGTGTTTGTATTAGTTTGTTGCCGTATTTGCATAGATTTTCATCATTGGCAGTAGCGTCATGAATTGCAGTTAAGATAGTAATTAAAATTAAAAAATAATATTTCATATAGGCCCCCTTTAAAATTTACATTGAGATGAGAAATCCTTTTTAATATGATCACTTAACATTCTAGTTTTCATAATGACATAAGGCGTTTCATCTACATCGAAAAAACATGATTCCCCAAAAAGTTTCTTAAAACGTTCGTCCTTAATGGTTAATCGATAGCATGATAGTCTACAACTTGACCAATTTTTACAGCTCTCAAGAGTATTGTTAATATTCCTAAGAGCGTTGCAAGAAAATCTCGATTTTGGTTGTTTATGTTCTATTGCAAAGCAAGTATCCGCACAAAGTATTACAGCAATGAGTGTGAGTAGTTTAACCATTTTAGTACACGTTTTGATGTGATGTTACAATTAAAATTTTGGGGTGTAAAGTGTAAAGTTGACATTTGTAATAATTAAAATAATACTTTAGCAAGAGTTTAATCCTTAGGAGAATAAATATGCGATGGCTAAGACTTTTACTGCTAGTAACCGTTCAATTCATGGGAATAAATGCCTATTCTGAGGAAGACTATTGTTCACGCCTGAAATTGGCAAATTCAATTTTAGGTCAATGTGTCGATGTTAGTTCATGTCAACAAGTTTGTCTTTTTGTTGTAAATACTGCCAAATATATTGATAGTTCAAATTTTAAAGGTTACGAATATATGCAGAAAATGCTTCAGGAAACAAACTGTAAGACTCTCATCCGAAAGGACAACTTAAATGAGGTATTTGCATGGAAGAACGCTCTGACTATCACAAGCTCTCAGTGGACAAAAGGTAATTGCTAATTGGGTCGACATTTGTACTCATATTAAATGCAGATTGTGCTAAAATTAAAATGTGAACAAGTCGTTACCAAAAGCTGTACAAAAAATACTCTGGGATAAAGAAACAGAGGCACCATTTACTGGGAAATACAATAAACATTTCGAACAGGGAACATATCATTGTATAAATTGTGGCAGTATTCTCTTTGAGTCTGACGAAAAGTTCGATTCAGGAACGGGGTGGCCAAGCTTTTCAGATTCGAGTGTTGAATTAAAGCTTGTTGAGGATAATAGTCTATATCCAACTAGAATCGAGGTCCTTTGCCCTGAGTGTAATGCTCATTTAGGGCATCTTTTTGATGATGGTCCATTGCCAACTGGAAAACGGTACTGTATCAATTCTGCAGCACTTGAATTTGAGGATTACTGAAATGGAAAAAATATATTTAGGTGGTGGATGTTTTTGGTGTGTTGAAGCTGCTTTCTCAATTTTAAAGAATGTACGCTGTACTCCTGGATACATGGGGGGTGATGTCGAGTACCCTAAGTATGAGCAGGTTTGTTCTGGATCTACCGGGCATCATGAAGTTTGTGAGATAGAGAGTTCTCGTAGCTTAAATAAAATATTAGAGATATTTTGGAAGACCATTAATCCATTTGATGCTTCAGGTCAATTTCACGATCGTGGAGAACACTATCAAACAGTGATTTTTTATACATCAGAACAACAAAAGAAAAAAGTGGTTCAATCAAAAAATCAAATCGAGGACCATTTTGATAGAAAAGTTGAAACGTTAATCTTACCTGCAAAAATATTTTATCCGGCTGAGCTGTATCACCATCAATTTTTTAAAAAAAATCCAGAATATTACCAGCGATATTTCGAAGCAAGTGGGAGAAAAGGGTTTATTGAAGATTTATGGGAGAAATAAACATATTTTGATTATTTAATAGTTGGCTTAAGCCTTAAATTCCTTTATAATAAGATTATAGTATGAGTAAATTACAAATATCCGAACAATACAAGTATGGTTTTGAATCTAACGTTCCTTCCGATGCTCTTCCACCGGGCTTGAATGAGGGTGTTATAAGAGCCATTTCCGCAAAAAAGAATGAACCACCATTCCTGCTAGAATGGCGTCTAAAAGCGTATCGGCATTGGCTTAAAATGGTGGAACCAAATTGGGCAAAGCTCAATATAAATCCAATTGACTTCAATGCTATCAGTTATTTTTCTAAGCCTAAATCTCAAGTAGATCGTCCTAAGAGCCTCGATGAAGTGGATCCAGAGCTTCTACGAACATACGAAAGATTGGGTATTCCACTGCATGAACAAAAAATGTTAGCGGGTGTAGCGATGGACGCAGTTTTTGATAGTGTTTCTGTTGCGACTACATTCAAAGAGAAACTCGCTGATGCTGGTGTGATATTTCTCCCTTTTTCTGAAGCAGTTGAAAAGCATCCTGATTTAATTAAAAAATACATGGGTACTGTTATACCTTACAGGGATAATTTTTTCGCAGCACTTAACTCTGCTGTTTTTAGTGATGGGTCTTTTGTTTACATCCCACCTGGTGTGAGATGTCCAATGGAGCTATCTACTTATTTTAGAATTAATGCAATGAACACAGGTCAGTTTGAAAGAACACTGATTATTGCTGATAAAGGTAGCTATGTGAGTTATTTGGAGGGATGTAGTGCTCCAATGCGAGACGAAAATCAGTTACATGCAGCCGTTGTTGAATTAGTGGCACATGAAGATAGTGAAATTAAATATTCTACTGTCCAAAACTGGTACCCAGGTGATGAGAACGGTAAAGGTGGTATTTATAACTTTGTTACAAAGCGTGGAGATTGTCGCGAAGCACGATCAAAAATCTCATGGACACAAGTAGAAACCGGTTCAGCAATTACTTGGAAATACCCAAGCGTTATTTTGAAAGGTGATCACTCAAGTGGATCATTCTATTCAGTCGCAGTTGTGAATAATTATCAACAAGCAGATACGGGCACTAAAATGGTTCATATTGGTAAAAATACATCAAGTACCATTGTTTCTAAGGGAATATCTACTGGAAAAGGGCAAAATACCTATCGGGGGCTTGTAAAAGTATCACCACTTGCAAAAAATGCACGAAACCATACAGAATGTGATTCGCTACTTTTATCTGACACATGTGGGGCTCATACCTTCCCGTATATTGAAGTATCTCATCCATCTGCTCAGGTTGAACATGAAGCAACGACCTCAAAAATTTCAGAACAGGAATTGTTTTATTGTCGTCAAAGAGGCTTATCAGAAGAAGAAGCAGTCAATTTAATAGTAAATGGTTTTTGTAAAACTGTCTTTCAGGAGCTGCCAATGGAGTTTGCTGTCGAGGCACAAAAGTTATTAGAGATTAGTTTAGAAGGAAGCGTAGGTTAAAATGTTCGAGATCAAAAACCTAAGTGCCGATATTGATGGAAAGACAATTCTTAAGGGCATTGATCTTAAGGTAAATCCTGGTGAAGTACACGCAATAATGGGTCCTAATGGATCCGGTAAAAGTACAATGGCTGGTGTAATCTCTGGTAATGAGGATTACAATATTACTGCGGGTAAAATATTACTTGAGGGGAGTGACCTTCATGGTTTATTACCCGAAGAAAGAGCAGGTGAGGGTGTTTTCTTAGCATTTCAGTATCCAGTAGCCATATCAGGTGTAAACAATATGGTTTTTTTACAAGCATCTCTAAATAGTATTCGTAAATATAAGGGTCTTGAGCCACTAGATGCTTTCGATTGTATAGAGCTGATAAAAAATAAAATGAAGCTTCTTCATATGAATCCAGAGCTTCTACAGCGGGGTCTTAATGATGGTTTTTCTGGTGGTGAGAAAAAGAGAAATGAAATTTTACAGATGTTGCTTCTAGAACCTAAGCTAGCAATTTTAGATGAAACGGATTCAGGACTGGATATCGATGCTTTAAAAACGGTGGCAGAGGGTGTCAATGCAATGCGTGATGAAAAGCGTAGCTTCATTGTGGTGACCCATTATCAGCGTTTATTAGATTATATAATTCCGGATGTCGTCCATATTCTAAAAGACGGAAAGATTGTGTTGACCGGCGATTATACGTTAGCACAAAGGCTAGAAAAAGAAGGTTATGGTTGGTTGAAGTAACTTCTTAATATGATTGAAACTTTAAAAGAAATACTTCACTCCTCAAAGCATCCTAAATGGTATGAGCCTTTACGAAGTGTAGCAACTGCTAGATTTAAAAAAATTGAATTACCTACCAAGAAAAATGAACAGTGGAAATATGCTAATTTAAGATGGGTTGAAAGTCATCAATGGTCTAAAAATAAAAAAACAAAAAAATCTGATGTTGAAGGACTTTTAAAATCATATCAACTTGATAGTAAAGACGTTGATTATATTTGTATTGATGGGAACTTTCAGTCCATTAACGATTCATTAGATATTGCATTTGAAAATATGCAAAATAAAATTCATGTTCCTTCTCACGATCGAAATGTCACTTTATTTGATATTTTGTTGTTTGCTGGGTTGGATGATGCAATACAGTTAAATTTTTCAAAAAAAAGAAAACTTCACGTTGTATTTCTCGCAACTACTAAACATCAATGGCATAATATTCAACTTAATCTAAATGTTTTAAAAGATTCATCGGATAACCAAATAAAAATCTCTGTTATTTATCCTGATTCAACGTTAAATTTATCAATCAATTCGCACATACAATCGAAATCAAGTTTAGATTTAATGACATGGACAGCCCCATCGAGCAAAATAATTTTAAATCATTATGCTGATGCAAAAAAGAAAAGTCGACTAAATGGTTTTTTCTATAACTTTGAATCTTCTTGGGTGCATGAGCGTCATAATATTGACGTTGATGCTGAGGCAGATGTCCACTTATCTGGTTTACTTTTACCAAAAAATAAAGATTTTGATGATAAAGAGATTGATATTATCCATCATTCTCCAAAAGGAAAAAGTCATCAGATGTTTTATTCTGTTGGGCGAGATAAGGGGAAAGCTGTTTTTCATGGGCGAGCGATTGTTAAGCAAACAGCTCCAGGGACCGATGCTAGGCAACTTGCACATGCTTTAATGCTTTCAGAGGAATGTCAGATATTTTCGCGCCCAGAGCTTGAAATTGATATTGATGATGTTCGGTGCCAACATGGCTCCTCGGTGGGTCAAATCGACGAAAAATCGCTCCTATATCTAAGATCTAGAGGTATTCCTTATGAGCTTGCAAAAAATATGATAATTTGTGGGTTTATTGAAGAAGTCATTTTATTATTGCCTGAAATCTGGCAGGATTGGATTCATCAACGGGTGAAGTTTCATGGGTTCTCAATATGATTTTAAATGATCTTCAGCCAATTTTGATTGAGAATGTCAATGTCTCATTAAATAATTGGGCAGACGGTATTTTAAAAATCGGAAGTGATTTTAGAAATCAGAATAATTATCAAAAGACTGCTATTGATTTCGTAAAAACATTGTATGCATTTGACTTTACAAATGTTCTTTTTAAACCCACACTTGCTAAGGAACAACCCTTTAGAAACACAATAGATGGAGCGCATTCATATTTTGTAGGTGGTAATACACATTTTCCTGAAGATATGGGGTTTGCTCTTAAACCATGGACAAGTATCTCTTATAGAATGGGGCACTACGTTATTAATGAGAAATTAATGACATGGATGGGGCACACGGATTTTATTGATCAGGATAATGAGATTGTATCGGTGCATTCTACGTTTGTATGGAGTCATTTTAATCACGACGAATATCCAAAAATCATTGTACATCACTCTTCTTTGATTCCTTAACTTGAAATATTTGAGAAAATACAGTGCTTTATGTTACGCTATGGCGTATGAGTGAATTATTAGATCTTCTACAGACATATTTTTTCGCATTACTTACCATATTGCATATGATGGTATTTAGACCGTCCAAAAAAATCCCTTTTTATTTTTCGATAATTCAGTTTAAGCAATATAAATTCAATATTTTGTTGGATAAAATCCTAAACTATTATAAATTTCAAGCAATTGATTTGTTGAAAGATAGTCAATGTTTACCCTTTAAGGATACTGATGAAAGCTATCACTTTTTATCATCTCTTTTACCTCAACAGTTCAAAGGAGATGGCATACCTTTGATTCCGCTTGGAAACATAGATCAAGTGAATCATGTTTTGTATTACCCCTCAGACAATAAAATAGAGGTCTTAGAAAAAACCATTGAAAAGCTTTTTCAAATGTATATTGATCCAATACATAATGAGAATATAGGATTTATTAAAGTGGATGATTTATCACGTTTGTGGCAATATTTTAAGGAAGAATTAGTTGACGAAGATTCATCATGTCAATCGCTCATTGCAAATGATGGGCTTTATGCAAATATGGCACTTGACCATCTATATCAGTTAATGAAGCTTTTAATTAGAATATTTGCAGTTGATGTTTTTAATAACTTTTTTCTAAAATTTTCAGATCAAATAAACGTGTATTTACCAGTCCCAGATTTGCCTGATCGGACACTTGATAAAGCAAATAAAAGACGTGATTCTATATTTTCAGTTTGTTTAAGGTATGAGTCTAAAAATAAGCAAGAAATAAATAAAATCTATTCCATTATTGGCGCTCGATTAGAAGAGGATAAGATCGTTGCTTGTGATACAGAAGGTAATGAACTAAGTGCTAAAACATTAATGGGTATTTACCATGCTGAGGGCCCATCGTTTTAGGTTCAAAACTTTGATTATGAAAAATTTAGCAAAAAAGGGTAATATTTGTATATATAAAGTGGTATAATATAGATATGTCAATAAGTAAAACGTTTGATCATGAAAAGATTGCATCAGACTTTCCAATTCTAAGTCGTAGAATAAATGAAAACCAACTTGTTTATTTAGACAATGCAGCAACAACACAAAAGCCACTGATGGTTTTGGATACCTTGAAAGAGTTCTATTCACGACATAATGCGAATGTCCATCGTGGAGTATATCTTTTAAGTGAAGAAGCCACGGCTGCATATGAAAATGCGAGAGTAACCATACAGCACTTTATTAACGCACACAATGAAAGAGAAATTATTTTTTTAAGGGGTGTGACCGAAGCCATTAACCTGGTGGCCTCAAGCATAGGATTTATTTTTGAACCAGGTGATGAAATACTAATTTCTGAAATGGAGCATCATGCAAATATTGTCCCTTGGCAGTTACTTGCTAAAAAACTACAGCTTAAAATTAAAGTAGTCCCGCTTACACAAGATGGAAATCTTGATATGGACGCTTTTAATGCAATGTTAACAAGTAAAGTTAAAATGATCTCTATTACATATGCATCAAACGTTTTAGGTACAATCAACGACGTAAAAACCATTATCGATAAAGGCCATGCAATGGGTTCAAAAGTACTCATTGATGCTGCACAAGCACCTGCACATTTTAAAATTGATGTACAAGTACTTAACTGTGATTTCTTAACATTTTCTGGACATAAACATTTTGGGCCAACGGGAATTGGAATCCTTTATGGTAAAGAGGAGCTTTTATCAGCTATGCCACCTTATCAAGGTGGTGGGAGTATGATTGAAAAGGTATCTTATCAAGACGCTACGTATTTACCTCCACCTTTAAAATTTGAAGCGGGTACACCGGCCTATGCTGAAGCAGTCGGAATGGCGGCTTCTTTGGACTACATCAATAGCTTTGGTATTGAAAAAATAAAAGAATATGAAGATCAATTGACGGACTATGCATATAAAGCTTTATCAAATATTGATTATGTTAAATTGTATGGTCCAGCCCACAATCGTCTTGGAATATTTTCATTCGCTGTAAAAGGAGCTCACCCTCACGATGTTGCAACCATACTCGATTCACAGGGTGTCGCTGTACGTGCTGGTCATCATTGTGCAATGCCTTTAATGGATGTTTTAGGTGAGCCAGCATTGATACGCGCCAGTATTGCGATGTATAATGGAACTAGCGACATCGATCATTTAGTAGATGGATTAAACCAAGTGAAAAAAATATTCAGATTATGAATAACGAATTAATGCAGCTTTACCAACAGTTAATCATTGATCATGGTACACGTCCCAGAAATTTTGGTGAAATACAACCATGCTCACATCACCAGGAGGGGTATAATCCCTTATGTGGAGATAAACTAATACTTTATCTTGATATTAAGGATCAGATTATTCAAAACGCAATGTTTAGTGGTGAGGGTTGTGCTATTTCGATGGCATCTGCATCAATGATGACAGGTGCAATTAAAGGAAGGCATGTGGAAGAGGTTAGGACTCTATTTGATCAATTTCACGATCTTATGATGGGAGAAGTTGATGAAACCGAAGCATTAGGCAAATTATCGGTGTTAGAGGGAGTGAAAAATTACCCTTCAAGAATTAAATGTGCAACGCTTAGTTGGCATGCATTAAAAAATATTTTAGACGGCAATAAAGTAATTGCAAAAACCGAATAGGTCATAGAATGAATGTATTTAAGTTAACGCCACAGGCCATTCGCCATTTTCAAGAATTATTGAAATCATCACCTGAAAGCTATGGTGTTCTTGTCAGAGTGCTAAATAAGGGCTGTTCTGGAATGAAATACGATATTACGATTGATGAGGTTTCCAAGGAATGGGAAAAAACACAATATCAAAATGAGAAAATTTATGTTGAAAAAAGTAGCATTTCTCACCTAAAAGATGTTGTCATTGATTTACAGACCCTCTCACTTGGGCAAACAAAAATAGTCTTTTTAAATCCACATGCGAAAAACATGTGTGGGTGTGGTGAAAGTTTCAACTTGGATGGTAAAGATGCTTAAGAACGCTAAAACCCTCTTAGGGAGCGAAGTGGCGTTATTGCGTGATACTGATGCTACTTTAATTCCATCAGGACAACCTTTACTTTTAGAGAAAGATACTAAAGTGATTGTAACTCAAGCATTAGGAAGCAGTATAACCATTCAAGTAAATGGTAACCTGGTTCTTATTCATGAAGAGGATGTTGGTGCTTTAGGTGTAGAACCTGACATGACATATTTGGATTGCGCAAAGGACGTTTCAATGGACATGGAGAAGCGAGCCTGGACGCTTTTAAAAACATGTTACGATCCAGAAATCCCTGTCAATATTGTTGACTTAGGGTTAATATATGGCTGTCAATTTGTAGATGAGGACATTGGTCAGGTTGCTTATGTGGCGATGACGTTAACGGCTCCAGGATGCGGAATGGGACCCATATTGGTCGAAAATGTACGAAGAAAGGTCATGTTGATTCCAGAGGTAAAGAGAGTGGAAGTAGAAATGGTATTCGACCCGCCATGGTCCCAAGACAGAATGAGTGATGAGGCCAAGCTACAGCTTAAATTACTTTAGCGTTTAAGCATCTTCTGATGAACTTTTTGACTTAAAACCGAATGTTTGGTTTAGTCCAAAAGTGTCAGCAAAAAAATGTTGCCCTTTAATAATGTTGTGAAGTGTTAAGGTGCAAATATCTTGTACGGGTGTAAGACCGAACAACCAGAAAATAGCCGCAACCCATATGATTGATTTCCCAACGATTTTCATTGATTTAAAAACTGTAAGCATTAAATACCCAAAATTAACTTCGTTATAGTAACATGTAAAAAGAATAAATCAAAAATTTATTTGTGGAAATTTGTATAAGAAAAATGGTATAATATATGTAGGTAAAAATCTCAAGGAGGTGTATATGTTTCTTGAACTTACTGGCCAAAACGTCAAACTCACTGATGGCATTCGTCGTCAAATCTCTCATAAATTCAATAAGCTAGATCAATTTAGTCACATGCCGACTAAGGTACATGTTGTGTTAAGTGTGCATAAGCTTGAGCATAAGATCCAAGCTACAATGCATTTACCACAAAATGATTTACACGCTGTCGCATCATCTAAAGATATGTATAAAACCATTGACATGGTTTTACATAAGCTAAAAACTCAATTAAATAAAGTCAAAGATAAAATGACTGCACATCATTAATTGATTACATCGGCAAAAGTGTCACCTAAGTATACCTTTGTTACTTTAGGGCAACTCATAATGGCTTCAGGTCCACCGCTTGTAATAACTGATCCGTTATGTAAAACGTAGCCTCTGTGGCAAAGCCTCAGTGTTTCACGGACATTATGGTCAGTGATAATGACTCCTACGCCTGCCTCAGCCATTTTTTCGATAATATCTTTGATATCACCAACAGCTACAGGGTCTACCCCGGCAAAAGGCTCATCTAGCATGATCATTTTTGGAGATAATGCTAATAATCTTGCAATCTCAACTCTTCGTCTTTCTCCTCCAGAAATACTCTTTCCTAATGAATCAGCAATTTTAGTGAGTTTGATTAGATCTAACAACTCATCTGCTTTCGATATTTTTTGTAAATGTGTTAGATCTTTTCTGCATTCCAGGGCTGCCATAATATTATCTTTAACGCTAAACTCTCTAAACACAGAGCTGTCCTGGGGTAAGTAAAATAATCCTAAATTTGCTCTCTTAGCGAGGCTTAATGAGGTTATTTCTTGGTCGTCAAATATCATTTTGCCTGTTGTTGACGGGATAATGCCAGCAATCATTTGAAATGTAGTGGTTTTACCTGCGCCGTTAGGGCCAAAAATACCAACGATCTCTTTTTGTTTCACTTCAATATCCACATTTGAAACAATGCATTTGTTTCGAACAGAAAATCCTAAATTAGTACATTTTAATTCGACAGTCATAACGCTTTTCAATTTAAAGGTTCACAGTGGCTGATGTCAAACTAAAAAGTATCTTTCCACTTTCTTAAAAGTTTAAAAACTTTTTTTTCAGAGGGTGCTTTACAATTAAATCTTCTTTCTACAGCACGTATTATACTTGCTTCAGAACATCGTAGAAATGGATTTATTTTTTTTTCTAATGCAATGGTTGATGGTAATGTACATTGAAGTATTTCACATTGCTTTAAATGAGATTCAATTGTAGGGTTAAGTGGTTCGATCATTTGTGCGAATTTTAAATTGCTTATCGTATACTCATGGCCGCAGTAAATTTTAGTTTTATCTGGGAGTTTTTTTAAGGTTTGCAAGCTATCAAAAAGTACATCGTATTCACATTCAAAATTTCGACCACACCCTGCACAAAAAAGGGTATCACCACAAAACAACTGGTTTCCATCGTAGTAAGCTACGTGTTCTTTTGTATGACCAGGTACATGAATTACGTTTGAGTTCCAGAAATCGATGGTAATTTTATCTTTTGCATGAATATGTAAAGGCTGGATGTCTTGATGTTCTGGGCCAGCAATTTTAATTTTGGGGAAATGATGTATTAGTTCATCAATTCCACCAACGTGATCATAGTGATGATGCGTGATGACGATTCCTTTAAGCTGATAATGAGAATTTGTTAACCAGTTGAGTAAAGGGGATGCTTCACCAGGATCAATTGCTACGACATGATCACCTTTAATCAATAACCATATGTAATTGTCATTTAATGCGTTAACGTAATCTATTTTGTCTACCATTTGCAATTCCTGCCTATCCTCTTAAAATAATAGCATGTATCGACCAATTTCGACATCACTCAACCAATGGCAAAAATCTAAAGATGGCGATGCTATCTTTCAGTTTGAGAAATCTCAAATTGAAATTGCAATGAAACAATATAATATTGAAAGTGCACTTCAGCTGTGTGGTTTGCCCTATATTCATTTAATG
>NZIM01000029.1 GCA_002691585.1 Legionellales bacterium | reverse complement strand
TTTAAATTGGAGTTGGACACCAATATTTTTTTATTTTAACGCACCATTAATTGCCCTGCTATGTTTATCATTCATACTCATTAGTCTTTGTAATCTATTATACCAGTTATTCACTTATCAACGGTTCACAGGCGTTTTACTTATACCCTACCTTTTATGGTCTTTGTTCGCGTTCTACCTTAATGGATATATTGTTCTTGCAAATTAAAATAAATGCTATAATTAAAATATAACCAAAATAAAGAATACTCATGCCAGCAATAACACCACCAAGAGGACTTTGTGATCCCGATACCCGAAGAGAACAAAGGGAACGTAATACCCAAAATAGTTATATTGCTACCATATTTCTTTTTTTAGCGCTCACCGTGCTGGTGCTGGCGCCAATGCTTATCCCTTTTCTAGGGCCTATATGGGCACATTATCTATTTATTGGAACATTAGCCGGTGGTGCACTTATTGCAGGCGGAATTTACACCCAAAAATCTGCTGAAAATACTAAAAACAATATCCCAGTGTTCACCATTCTAATTGCATTGATTTTAATATTGAGCGTAGCCTTTCCACCCGTTGGAGCAGGCATACTTGGTTTATTTGCTGCGGTACCTATTCTCTCGGCAGCACTTACAGGGGCTGCAGCTGGGTTGTCTACAGCCATCCCTATCATGTCAGGGCTAGCAATTACCGTATCCAGTATAGTCTCTTTTGCCGTAGGCACATATGCCATTGACAAATCTACGCACTTTATAGAACGATCCAAAAATGCATTCAAACAACTTTTCGATAAGTTTTCAAATAGAGATACCAATCCTATTGAAACTAATGAACAGAGTAATGTGCCACCTTCGCTGAATTCTCATCGTTAGCCTCAAATTTCAAAACCGATCTCTGCTCATAAAACCACAACGCCAAAACGACTGGATGTTGATGGCAAATGCTACGTATATTTCCAAACAAATGCTCCAAAACGACATTGCTTAAAATGGCTGGGTTAAGATGGACTAGATCTTGCAGTATTAAAACTTTAACTGCAATATCCTGTTGATATGAGTTAAACTGTTTCAAAAAATTCATCACATCTCTATTCTCATCAGGTGATTCATAAATAGAATCAGTAACGCCTTTATTCTCTTCTATGTATTTTTTGATGTTGACGATTAATTGATCCATGACAACAAAACTACAGAAAAAATTAAGTATCATTTCAATTAATAACTGTGATCTATAGCCAACAAAATTATGATGCCCCAGCTCTTTAAAAAAAGACCGATACAACAAATCAATCCACTCTTTAGGATGTTGATTATTGTCATTAATTCTAATGGCGTTGAATAAAGGTATTTGCTGATATAAGAAGAAGGTCTTTAACTTTAAAAAATGTTTTTCAAGTCGGTCAATGTCTCCTTTTGGAAGAAAAGACAATTCCGTATACGAACTCTCTAAGGACTTCAGTTCAAAATCCCTATTCAAAATAGATCGAATATTACTAAGACTCATTAAAAATGAATGTTGGTAATGCTCTAAGATATTTTGAATTTTCATATCATAAGAATTTTTAACTCGCATATTTTCTTTAAAAGGAGGCCATTGAGCCAATGATCTTAAACGTATACCTATTGGCATTGCTTTTTCGTCACTGAATGCCCAATACGTAATTGGCCTACCATCTTTACCAAGGTGATGATCAGAAAAAAAGATTCCCTTATCAACAATCTTTTGAGCAATACGATAGTCTCTTAGCCTAAGTAAATTACCTATTGACTCTCTCAATATTTCATCATTAGTTGCATGGATGAGTAACTCTTTAGCCTTTAATTGTATTTTTTCAAAATTTTGGTAATTAGGTGCATGAAATAATCCTATTGTATTCACCCGAGAGGAGGAACCTAAACGCTTCACGAGCACCTTTTCCGCAATCGCTAAGCGCTCTAATATTGTTAAACCATGATGATCCCGAACATTCACGTTACAGCCTTTTTGAACCAAGGAATGAATTAGTGGGTAACAACAGAAAAAAGCAGCATACATTAAGGTTGTATTTTGAAATAACAGAGGCTCATGAATCTTGGGGTGATCAATGATTTCATCCATTAACTTCACATAGACGGTGTCACGGAATAAACCATTCCCTTTGATATACCAATTTTGTAAAAACCGAAATACCTTGGCTTCTAACTCAATGACCTTTTTTTCTTCTTGTGACTTAAACTGCTCTTTGATCGCTTCTTGAAAGTCAGTAGCAGCTTTCACCCAATCCTCGTTGTCTTTTTTTAGATCCACTGTTCATTCATCTTTGATAACATTAACACGAATTAAGTAAAACTTTAGCATAAATAAAGCGTGTTATTCAATGATTCTTTCCTAAGTTTAAACACTACAGGAATTTCAAAAAATGAAAATTATCACACTTTTCACAAACAATATTTCAAATACGAATATTGGTTATACTTCGATACTCCAAACGTTTTTTTTCACATAATCAATATAACTCAACACGACCCGAACCAGCTTCTTTGATACTAAATCTGTCTGATAATCTTCAATTTTAGAGGTGAGTCGATTACTCCTATCATGACTAGCGAGTATCACTTTCACTGCATGAAGTACCTTTTCTTTTTTTAGACCAGCCATCATTAAAGCACCAACATCCATTCCTTCAGGGCGCTCATGAGCATTTCTAATAGTAATTGCTGGCAAGTTGAGAATAGACGCTTCCTCAGTTAGGGTGCCACTGTCAGAAAGCACGCATAAAGCCTCCGTTTGTAACTTTATATAATCTGTAAAAGAGAAAGGCTTCATAAAACTCACTCGATCGTCTAAATTATAATCTTTTAGCAAAGATAATCTTTTCTGAGTTCTTGGATGTGTTGAAACAATAACTGGTAGATCATAAGAACCTGCTAATTCATTCAACGTATCAATGATATTGAGTAAATTTTCCTCTTTATCAACATTTTCTTCACGATGAATACTAATCAAAAAATATTGATCTCTTTTAAGGTTTAACGTTTGAAGAATATTAGAAGTATTAATTTTTTTTGAATGATGATCCAGTACCTCTTTCATATGTGATCCAGTTTTAATAATCGTATCTTGTGAAATACCCTCCGCTATCAAATACCTTCGAGCATGCTCTGTCAAAACAAAGTTAATATCACTCAAATGATCTACGACTTTTCTATTCAACTCCTCTGGCACTCTTTGGTCAAAGCATCGATTGCCAGCTTCCATATGAAAGACTGGAATTTTACGTCGTTTAGCAGAAATAACAGCTAAACAAGAATTGGTATCTCCATATAACAAGACTGCATCTGGTTTTTCTTTTAATAATACATTGTCTACCTTTTCAATGACTCTACCAATTGTTGCTGCTGCTGTTTCTCCGGAAGCATCCAGAAAGTACTTTGGCTTAGGAATGTTTAAATCTTCAAAAAAAACTTGATTCAGTTCATAATCATAATTTTGTCCTGTATGAACTAAGATATGATTTGTATGCTTTTCAAACTCATCAATCACACGACTCATTTTTATTAATTCTGGTCTTGTCCCGACAATAGTCATCACCTTCATCATTTTATCCTCCTAAGCAGTAACTCCGACATCTAATAAAGCATTCTTTATCATTTCCAACTTCAGCAAGGTATCTTTGATCTCGTCAATACTTAAACGCCTCGTATTATGAGACGTATAATCTTCTAGCTCTTTGATACTCATTTCACCTTGATTGAAAAATTTGGAATAATTTAGATCTCTATCGTCATAGGGAATTCGGTAGTATTTCCCTAGATCTATTGACTTTGCCATTTCTTCCCTTGAAACCAGAGATTCAAAAACTTTCTCACCATGACGTGTACCAATGATGACAGGCTTTGTTTTTACATCAAATAATTGCATTAAACTTTCAGCCAAATCAGCAATTGTACAGGCAGGCGCTTTTTGAATAAAAATATCCCCTTGTTCAGCAAACTCAAAAGCATGCATAACCAAGTCGACTGACTCATCTAAATACATTAAAAATCTTGTCATATCAGGATCTGTAATTGTAATTGGTAATGATTGTTTTATTTGTGACAAAAATAAAGGAATCACTGACCCTCTGGATCCCATGATATTACCATATCGTGTTGCACAAAAAACCGTTTCCCCTGGCTGTTGCTGCCGAGCACATGCCGCCATGACTTTTTCTGCTAACGACTTTGAAAGCCCCATCGCGTTAATTGGATAAACAGCTTTATCAGTACTAAGAACAATGACTTTTTTTGCTCCAGCATTTGTAGCAGATCTTAAAACATTCTCTGTACCTAATACATTGGTTCTAACAGCCTCTAAAGGATAAAATTCACAGGATGGCACCTGCTTTAGAGCCGCTGCATGAAATACATAATCAACTCCTTTCATTGCATAATCTAAGGCATACTTATCTCTAACATCACCAATATAAAACTTTAATTTTTCATTATTATATTCGAGCCTCAGATCCTCTTGTTTTTTTTCATCTCGACTGAAAATCCTTACTTCGGAAACATCCGAGGATAGAAACCGCTTCAGTACCGTTCTCCCAAAAGAACCTGTACCACCGGTAATCATTAAAACTGAATTATTTAACATCTTCACCTCTACCTTAACTTAAAAATCCATCCTTTTATATGAAAAGGATGACTATTTAGTGACCCCAATCAATTTTTCAAATTTACCAATTAATTGTAATATGAGTTTTGAATGCTCAAAACGACTAAGAAAGTATGCACTTCCTTGCTTCCCCATCTCATCTCGTGCATCTACTGAGCACTCATATAACTGACGTATATTATCTGCCAATCCTTCCCAATCTTCTGCTTTGGTACATAAGCCCGCTTTACTCTCTCTAATGATTGATGCTGTTTCTCCATTCATAGCAGCGACAATAGGACGACCCGAAGCCAAATAAGTAATAATCTTCTGTGGCACAGTATAATTATAAATTTCCTCATCTGCTAGAGTTGCTAACAATACATTTGATGCTTCATATACTTTTGGCATCATTTCAATATCTAGCTGCCCCATAAAGTGAATATTTCGAAGATTCTTTTCCTTCGTTTTTAATTTCATCGAATCCAAACAACTCCCTTCTCCAATCATCACAATAATAATATCTTTAATGTGTCTAATGGCTTCGGCAGCTTTAAGAATTGTTTCGGTTGACTGGGCATAACCAATATTGCCTGTAAACACAACTGAAAAATTGTTTTTTAGGATAGAAAGATCGACCTTCATATCAGTAGGTCGTGTTAACTCTGCCATATCAACTGAATTAGGAAAATATTCAATAGGAGTACGCGATGTAATGTTCTGAATAGGCTTTTTAAATGACTTTGATGATATCAGTATTAGATCTGATGCGTTATAAATTAATTTTACAATGCTTCTAACCATATTCAAAAACATCTTATTTTTTATATAACCTGTGGCCGCAATGCTTTCAGGCCAAAGATCTTGCACATAAATAACCACCTTTGATCCGAAGTACCTCCTCATAATTAATCCAGGTATTACCTGCAATATAGGTGAGGTACCATAGCAAAAAATAATATCATAGTGGTCTTTTCTTAGTTTATAAAAACCCATTATTGAGGCTGAGACTATATAACTCAGGTAATTTAAACATAATCTTATAGGGTTTTTACTTCCCCGTGTAATAATAGGAACTCTCTGTATTTTAAAGTTTTTCCTATATTCTTTTTGAGATTGATACGCTTTATAACCAGGGAATGTTTTCCCGTTAGGATAGTTAGGCTGACCCGTCAGTACAGTGAGACTTTCTACTTTTTCAGCTAAAGAACCTACTACCTCATTTATTCGAAACGTTTCTGGCCAAAAATACTGTGTAACAATAAGTACTTTCAAGATATATTCCTTTTTTCGAAACAATGTGACCCAAACTCTTTACTCATCGCATGAATCGCCCAATCAATTTTAATACACATGTTTATTACCGATAAAGGAAATAGCCGATTGTATGTTTGGGTTCAATGGGTCTGTTATCATCATGGATAGAATCTTTTTCCAATGCTGACGTTCGGTAAGCTATTTAACTTGATTGTATAATTCACATACTGAAACAACTTGTACCCCCCATTATTCATATTATCGACTTTCTAAACATGCCTATACAACTTATAAATTATATTTGTACATGATAGCTTTTGAGGATATTGAACACAATTATAACTTCTTCAATAAAACCACCTGGTTTTTAAGATCAAGTATTTATATGAAATATTCAAGATACTCTTGTCTCATTTTTTCCACTAAAAACTGCCAACGCGGTGGAACAAATCCTGTTTTTGATCTAATGTGTTGTGAGTCTAAGCTACGATCAATTAAGATATCGTCTTGAGGTACGATATCTATATTTAAGTCATATTGTTCTTTTATGAGCATCAATAGTGAGTACTTATCAATAGGATCTACACTTAGGTGATATAGACCTGAAATGTTTTTTTCAAAAACATATGTCTGAAGAAATTCTGCAATGTATATTGTAGGCATACCAGAAAAAATTGCTTTTCGATATCCATGTACCATGCCTTTTTTGCCGAGGAACCAGTCTACTAAACTAACTGACTTACTTAATTCATGACCGATAATTGATGTTCTTAATGTAAGGTGTGGCCCATAATTCACTTCTCCCAAAAGTTTACTTTGACCATATAAATCATTTGCATCAGGCAAGTCTGTCTCTACATACATGCCTTTGTCTCCAGAGAAAACGCAGTCTGTCGAAAAATGGATTAGGTGCGCATCAACTGCATTACAAGCCTGAGCTAGACGATGAGGTAGAAGACTATTGATTTCAATTGAGGGTGCTGGCGCCTTAGCTGCCTCTAACTGTTTTATAAGACCAACACAGTTTAGAACATAATGAGGTTGAAAGGTGTTCATCAAACTGCTAACTGAATCAAACTCTGTTATATCCACATCTGATTGGATATTCTTAAAACCGTGTTGAGATATAATCTCAGCTGTAGCACGAGATCTAACGGTTCCTAAGACATTGAAATGTTTCGACTTTGATAAATAACGAAATAAGCTTCCCCCCAACATGCCATTAGCGCCGATAATTAGAATTTTTTTTACCATCAAAGGATTACCTCAGTCTCATCATATGCACCATCTCTGAGTGATATGGAGTTATTGATAAAAAGAGCTCGATGGGGGTTATCGAAAATAACATCCGTCTCTGGTCGTGAAACAGTGTAATAATATGCGATCAAAGATCGTCTTTGAATGCCTTCTGGTACATTAAGAACTCCAGCATGACCATGCCAACTATGATCATTTGTAGTAAAAATAATCAATCTATTTTTCTTTGGTAATATTTTACGGATGCATTTCCATTTTTGATTTTCATCGAATGGAGACAGTGATTCATTAGTATATGTCCACTGTTCATGGTATCCATTCCAATCAACATCCCAATCATCGTTTAAAAATAAAATCGCATTAATTCGGCGACAAACTTGCATACGATGTTGTGTTGTACCATCTACATGAACAGCTAATGTACCTTGATTCTCAATGATATTGACACCGCCACCATCGTAGTATGGGTCAACAATCAGACCTTTTATACCAGAAAGTTTTGTTACAGAGCTTAGAAATTTACCACCATTCATAACTTCAAATACTTTACGCGTGAAAGGTGGCAGTGATTCATTATCCTCAAAATTTGAACGTATTTTCACCTCAATACCATCTAATGAACGTTCATCTTTTTGAAAATCAGCCTGATCAATTTCTTTATTGATCTCATCGAGAACCACACTGTCAAATAACCCATCAAAAACCGCATAAGGATAAGGATGGGTAGAAGCGTACTCATCACATTTTTTCTCAACATCATCTTGAAACATTTCGTAATTAAAAATCATAACAGCACCCTTCTCCAAAGCCTATCATACCATCTCAAAATCCACTTAACCTTATCATATGGATCAATGCTCAACTTTTTCTTTACTCATAAATGTCTTCCAAAAATCTTTCTCAACACAAGAGATCCTTGACTTCGTTGTTATACCTTTAAATTTTTTAACAGCAACGGCGATCGATTTGGCTGAGTGAGGGTCAAATGTATCCGATGGACTACACACATCATAAACAAAATTTTTCTCAGATGCTAAAATTTGCAGTCCCATTTGACTGGCCTCTATCAATGGCAAACCAAACGACTCTAAAAAAGATGGAAATATTAATGCGCAAGATCTTTGATAAACTTTTTTTAAATCTTCATAGCGCATCATGCCAAGATTGATAATATTAACTTTCATTTCGTCAAAAGAAATTGTTTTCTTTAACGTCTTAAATGATTGATCATCAAGTGTCACAACTAAAGAGGGTCGGATGTTATCTTCAGCTAGAATTTGCCACGCTAGAAAAAGGTTCCTGAGGTTTTTATGAGGTTGAGCATCTGCAGGGTAAATGAAGTCTATGTCTTTTTTTGAAGATAAGGGTTGTTTTGAGTTGCCTAACGTTGGAATGAAAGGTGCGATTAATATCTTTGGGGTATGCATATGATTCTTTTTACAAAATTGCCTTAACCTTTCTTCCATACTTCGTGTCTGTACATAACAGTACGCCATGTTATGCAGTTTAAATTTAATTAAATTACTCTCTACATAAAGGCGTAATCTCGAAAATAACGAGTAGTTTTTTTTTGTGGATGAATCCACCAGTAAAGCATTTTGAATGTAAACACTTTGCTTACAATGTGTTTTTAACAATGTAGGAACACCATGAAAGCAAAAAACACTCTTTGCTTGATGTGATAATCTCCTAACTAAGAGTTCTGCTTTTATTCTACCAAATATACTTGATGAGACCGTGTACATTGGCTGATCTGGGAAATTTTCTTTTACCTCTTCATTTAAGATACAAAAGACATTCAAGCTTTTTGGTACCTTCCCAATTAACTCCTTTAATAAAATTAAGCCACCTCCAACTTTTATATTAGGAGCATAAATAATGACATTAAACTTCTTCATTTTTTGAGTCATAGTGATTTAAAAATACCGTTATTTGATTTTGGTGAATAAATATTCAATAGCCTCTCCAATAATGCCATGATCAAACTTCAACCAAACCTACGTTATCACAATTGTTTTTTGTATGATTCCATAGATTCAAATCAATTTTTGAAATAACCCTCATTACCTCTTTAATACCACAACCTACATGCTATTAAAAAACAATATCATTCGCAATACAAAGACAAAGCTACAAATTTAAATCATTCCAAACTGTTTTTCGAATAGTGGCGTATGAAAATAATTCAAGCTGGGCTTTTCAAAAAAACGTTCAATATATTATCTAATAAGACACTTCTCATTTTTAAATATTTCAAATATCGTATGAAAAATGATGAAAAAGGCATCATAACGCATGCTATAAGCATATAAGCTGTAATACCCTTAAATGAAAATGACCTGATCTTTAAAAAAGCCTTCTTTTTTTGGCCAATTGTAATCAACCTTACAATTTCAGCTCGCTCAATACGATTTTCAAAAGCTCTCAATGAATCCAAATGACCAGAAAAAAATTGGGGTGTTTTTTCATATTTTTTTATCCATTGTTTATTCTCAATGTAAATCTTTTCAGATTGAGCATACGTAATATTATTATCATGAGCACGCCATATGCCAAGCGTTCTTTTTACAATAGCCAATTTAGATATTCGGCTTAACCGTAATACTAAATCAAAATCTGCGATCATGCTAAATTCAGGATCAAATGATGGTATATCTAGTTTATCAACAAATGATTTTCTTACGACCAAAATCGGCAAACATACAAAAAAATCTTTCAATAATGCATTAAACACAAACCCTTCACGCGGATACTTATTCTGAAAGTACTTCTTCTCATGATGACTAAATTTAAAATTAGCATTAGAAATAACAATACCAACATCTGGATCATCAAATAATGGCATTTGATATTCTAGCTTTTTAGACACCCATAAATCATCGACATCTAAAACTGCTACAAATTCCCCATTCACACATTGCCAAGCATTTGCTCTTGCTTGTCCAAGTGTTGTATGCCCATCAGAGCAAAAATACTTCAAACGATGATCATTATAGGATTTAAATACCTTAGCACTATCATCCGTAGAGCAATTATCCCAGAGTATTAGCTCCCAGTTCTTATATGTTTGATTGATGACACTTTCAATTGCTTCTGCTAAATAGGCCTCACCATTGAAACAATTCATAATGATACTTACTTTTGGTGTTTGTTTCGATGATGTCATGGTTTCTCTTCCAATCTCACTAATGTAAAGCTATCCCTTAACTGTATTTGATTGTAAATCTATTTCAAATGCATCCAGCGGTAATTGCTCCGACTCCGATGGATCATGGGACAAATCTGCACAATTCGCTAAAATCGCACCATGATTTGTAATGCTGTAGAATGCATACCACAGATTCGGAGGAATCGTCACTAGACTGTAATTATCGGGAGCGCCAATAGTAAAAGCGGTGTAGTTATTTTCAGTCGATGAATCTTGTCTCGTATCAAGTACAACCAGTGATAATTGTCCGAAAGGAACGGCGAAGTTTTGTGTCATTTTTTTATGGCGCTTCCACCCCTTTACAAAACCATGATTCACCTTTGAAAAATACACCTCACCAAAAGAAGAAAATTGAGGGTCACTTTTACGTAACATGTGCATGACAGCACCTCTCTCATCTTCAATTATTTTCAGAGGATGAACTAGAACACCTTCTATGCTATTTGAGCGTTTGTACACCATACCTGCTCTTTTTTATTTGCCTGTTTACAGTAACTCATAATTTGATCTTGTGTTAAAGCCAACATATCCATATTATTTTTGTGACCTAGATACCATTTACTCGTATAGTGAATTGTATCTTTTAAATTTAATGTTGGTTGCCAATGAATATCATTTAATGCCTTATCACAAGATAATTTTAAAAGTCCTGCTTCAGCGTACTGCATTGTAGAGGGGTTAACGTCTATGGCTGCATTATCCCAATCGACTGCTAACTCATGAATTAAGGTATTTACCGAGGCGTTTACAGAGGCATCTGGACCGAAGTTATAGGCTTGTCCTGAGAGCAAGCCATCTAATTTAGATGCTAATAATAGATAACCACTCAATGGCTCTAACACGTGCTGCCAAGGCCTTGTGGCATTAGGTGCTCTAATTGTAACTGGATTATGATGAGACCATGCACGTATACAATCTGGTACAATTCGATTGTCTGCCCAATCACCACCGCCAATTACATTACCCGCTCTTACAGAAGCAATACATTGATTTGAGTTTTTAAAAAAGGATTCATAATACGCATGTATCGCTAACTCAGCACATGCCTTAGAGGCACTGTATGGATCTTTACCGCCTAATCGGTCGTTCTCTCTGTAACCATAGGGCCATTCCACATTATGGTAACATTTATCACTTGTTATCATAATTGCTGACTCAATTGTTGGTGTAACTCGGATAGCCTCCATTACATTAATTGTACCACCTAAATTTGTATCAAAAGTTGTTTTAGGGTCAGCATGCCCTTGACTCACAATAGGTTGTGCCGCTAAATGAAAAACAATCTGAGGCGCCTCCTTTACAAAGAGGGCACGTAATGCATTTAGATCTCTGATATCACATCGATGATCATTTAAGCGATCTGATAAATGAAGCGTATCAAATAAAGAAGGTGTAGTCGGTACGTCCAATGAAATACCAGAAACATTTGCCCCTAACATTAAAAGCCACTCAGATAACCATGCACCCTTAAACCCTGTGTGACCTATAACTAAAACTCTTTTATCTTTAAAATACTGATTAAACATCCGATATACCTTCCTCTGATCCTATTCAAATCATGTAGGAATTACAAGGATGGTGTTTTCAAATTGTTATGGTTTTGTGCTTTTGTTCAACGCATCAACATGGTGCATTTTTTCAAAAACATGAGTAAAAGCTGGTAAATATTCAATTAAAAGTAATTTCGCAACACTCTCTTTCAATTTGCTAGATAATTGAGCAACCTTAATATCATGGTCTTTTCTGGCTTTTGAGTTCTGTTCTTTTTTTGGATAAAGTTTTTTAATATCCTTACTGTTTTTCATCTCATCAAAATACGCTTTGAAATTCGACCTCAAATCTTTGCTTTTTTCATACATACTGGTGTTTAAGACCAACGGAGCGACATTAAGTTCATCTGCTTTAAGATTAATTTTATAATGAAACGGATTCGTTTGATGGACATCAATGATCCGACCACGCGCACAAAGCTTACTAAATGCATTTTTATCATCAATTTTAACCCATTCCCCTGGTAACTTTTCTTTATCTGGTAAATTCTCTGTGGCTTTGTGTAGCCATTTATTAAAAGGATATAGGTTTCTTAAAAATATCTCATCACTCTCTTTTGTAGAGGCTTCAATGACTTCTGTAACACCTTTAAGCCGCGAGTGAGACCGGGTTTTCAAATGATTGTTTTCTGAATTTAAAATTTCAAGTTCTTTGATTTCTTGGATGATGTCAATAAACTTTGTCTTATCTTGTAATAGGTTCAAATCTACATTTTGATGCATTGTCAAATATGACAGGTATTGAAACATTCTTTGATAATAGCGATCTGAGATATAATCGCTTTCCAATAAAGCATCTAGTTTTTCACTTATATATTGTATTTTATATTCAGCTAATGTCATGATTTTTATTTATTTTTTAATTATAGCATAGCCGATGCTCTATTTGTCTTTATAGTGATTCACAACCTCCTCAGCCATAGACATTGAACAAGTAAATGCAGGTGATATAGCATTTAAAATATGTAATGAATGCTCTCCTTTTTCTATCAAAAAGTCCATCACAAGAGAATGTGTTGGCCAATGGATAAGTTGCGATCGAATCCCGACTTTCAATGTCTTACATAAATCGCGATAATTCAGTGTCTGTACTAATTTTTTTGCATCTTGATACAGAAAATAATGTAAATATTTCTTAGGCTCTGTGAATGCAACCTGTCGGAACCCGGAATTTGTCATCAATAGCCTCATTGAACTTGATAAAATACTCAAGCCTTCAATGCCGATACCCTGTAAACCACGATAATTCTCTCTTCCAAAACATGGTATCGCTGTTGGACCAACATAGACATCCCCACTGATGCTTCTGGTGAAGTGAACACCCAAAAAGGGATTTCTTAAATCTGGCACTGGATAAATATTTCCTTTCACTCTAGAAACAGAGCTATTCTGTCGACATTTTTGATATACGCCTTTAAAGGGCAATAACGAATAAGTTTTTCCAACATCAAATGCATGTGCAACAACATCTGCAAATGACCCTGCAGCATTAATGACAAATTGATAGTGGATACTACCTTTTGAGGTACTCACCTTTTTATTCTTTTGAGACTTTAAAAAACGGCAATTTGTCACTATGACCACACCCAGATCTTTTAAATCTGTAGCTAACTTCTCCATAATGGCTTTGGGGTCAACAACAGCAGTGTCATGTGACCACAAAGCTTTTTCACATGTTTTTGCCTCAGGTTCTATCTCTTTTAATGTTTTTTCATCGATGATTGTAACCCTTGCACCGTTCTTTTTTGAACGATCGTATAAATCTGACAAGGTTGATACCTCGTGATAATTTTTTGCAACTATCACCTTGCCTGTTCGGGATACCTTTAAACCATGATGATCGCAATATTTTTGCATCAGCTGAGATCCTTGACGGCAGTATTTTGCTTTGAGGCTATCGTGTTGATAGTAAATACCTGCATGCATCACACCACTATTGCGGCCAGAAGCATGTAAGCCAACACTTGCCTCTTTCTCAATCACTACGATATCCTCAACTCCATTTATTCTCAGGGCACGTGCAATTGCAAGACCAACAACGCCTCCTCCAATAATTAGAATATTACATGCCTTTGGTAAGCTCATTATTCCTCAAATACTTTTTCAGATAATAAGATATTCAACCAATCTGTTTGACCATTTTGATAATGTTCTTCTAGTACTTGCTTATCCCTAATCGTATCCATACAACGCCAAAAGCCCTCATGATGGTAAGCCATCAATTGCCCCTCTTTTGCTAAACGCTCTAATGGGTAACGTTCCAAGATCGTATAATCGTCCTCTAAATAATCAAATATCTCTGGTTCAAACACAAAGAAACCTCCATTGATCCATCCGGCATGTGTTTGAGATTTTTCTGTAAAGGAGGCCACCTGCTGTCCATCAAACTCCATGGTACCGAACCGAGCGGATGGCCGGACGGTGGTCATAGTTGCAATCATACCGTGACTTTGATGGAAGGCTACTAATTTTGATAAGTCAACATTACATACTCCATCGCCATATGTAAGCATAAAAGTACCCGTTGGACGAAGATAAGATTCTAATCGCTTCAATCGACCACCTGTAAGTGTCTCATGACCTGTTTCAAACATATGAACATCCCAATCTTCATGGCTTTGGTGCTCGTAATCCATCTGACCTGTTAAGGTATTAATGGAACAATTACCGGATAACATATGATAGTTTAAAAAATAAGACTTAATTTGTTCGCCTTTGTAGCCTAAAGGTAAAACAAAATCTCTGTAACCAAATTGATCGTAAATTTTCATGATGTGCCATAAAATTGGCTTTCCTCCAATCTCTACCATTGGTTTAGGCTTGATTTGTGTTTCCTCAGCTAAACGCGTTCCAAGTCCACCGCATAAAATTACAGTTTTCACAGCAATATCTCCTTATTATTTCTTAATACATCTCGATAAAATGTTATGGTTTTTTTTAGACCGTCCTCTAACGAAATTTTGGGCGCCCAATCTAGTATTCTCTTTGCTTTATCGATATTTGCATAAAGTGAAGGGTTCTCTCCCTTTCTATCAGGGAACTCTCCAAATAAAGGAGTACCAGAACCTACCAGATATTGCACTTTTTGAATCATCTCTTTTATGGTAATTGGAGAACCTGATCCAATATTAATCACTTCACCAATTGCCTCGGAACGATTTGATGCGAGTAATATTGCATCGATCACATCATCGACATAACAAAAATCCCTTTGTTGATTACCTTTTGATGTAGGGAATGCATTATCTTCCAAGCAGCCTTGTATTAGCTGAGGAAGGAAGCGTTTATTGTTTTGACAGGGTCCATATACCAAAAAGAAGCGCAATACGGTCCCAGGGAAAGACTCGGTTTTTGCAAGCATTTGGATCATTTGAGTTGCATGACATTTTGCAACGGAATATGGAGAAATAGGAGCCTCTCTCATTGTTTCAACTTGAGGAGCATCTAAACCACCGTATTCATCACTGGAGCCAATCTGAACAAAAGATTTTAAATTTGAGCGATCCAGACACTGTAGAAGATTTAATAGGCCGATGTAATGATTATTGATTACATCTCGACCGGTTTTAAAGAACGGCGAGTGATCAATGTAACCTGCTAAGTTGTAAACATAATTAAACGAGATTTCATTGAATGATTCAAAGGAACCCATTTGCTCAATATCTGCTTTAAAATAACGGTAATCGCATCCTGTAATCGATTCAGAGGATTTAGGTGATAGGACAACAACGTCAGCCCCGAGAGCACAAAGTCGTTTGACTAAATGTTGCCCAATAAAACCATGACCACCAACAACCAAACACTTTTGATCTCGCATTCTAAACCTCTCCTTTCAGTATACGTTGCCACCGATGCATGCTTGGATCAAGACAAAATAAATTTTTTTCTTTAGATAAAATCTCTTCTAAATACGCCTTTGAATCTGTTAGGTTCTCTAAAAAATGATTCAAATCACTTGGTTTTTTTACAAATAAACGCCTATGCCTAATCAATGAACTAAGGTTAAATTGACCCGGGTACTGCATTAAACAAAATGGTAGTCGCATATATAGAGCTTCTATTGCGACTGTCGAAGAATTTTCTATGAATGCGCAATCTAATTGATTAAAATCCAATGCACCAAATGGTGTATCAATCACAGTATAATGAAGCCCATGAAGGTGTTTTTTTGCAATGCGATCCATACCAACAAAAGCCGGATGTGGTTTAATGAAAAAATGTGATTCTTTATACTGTGGGTAAGCTTTAATCAGTCGAGCTGTAAACATACATTGGTAGAGAACAATACGTTCATCTAATCCTGTCAATACAAGAATATTTAACGGGGATTGTACATTCAATACTTTACAGTGCTGTTTAATTCCATTCAGATACAAATACCTTAATGCCTCAACGTTTATCACGTTTAATTTGGGAAGCCCTAAAGTAGATAAATTCACTTTTGCATCATGTCCATGAATTGCTATTTTAGTTGGCATACAAGCTGATTCAGCTTGCTGATACTTTTTGTCAAACCCAGCATAGCGAAAATCAAATGACCTTATGGCCGCATGAATAAAGCCAATAATGGGTTCTTTATGTTTTTGCTTCCAATGGAAGACAAGGCTTTTTTCCCAATTCTGATTCTCCATGAGATAACACGCCAATTGAGTATCGGATGTCTTAGTAACACATGCTTTGAAAAGGTGATGATATATTAAATTCATTATCGCAGTCGAACCTGCCATTGAATCTTTAAACTCAGGCAACAATAAGCTGAAAGACGAGCGTCCAATATATTTACGAATGGTTGAACTGGCTTGCCAATACTTACCATACAAAAAAATGTAATCTTTCATTACCGATAACACTATTTTTAAACTAAAAAAAGAATACACCGAACAAAAACGTTCATGTTTAGATACACGATTAAAATCATCTTGTAACCTTAACCCATCAACCTGATTGAGTTGTGAGTTGTTAAAATACATAAATACCCAATTTACGTAGAACCCCTCTTTCTCTAGCAAATGGTGTAAATCACCCCACCATGATGACTGATAAATACCTTTTTTTGCTTTGGATGCATCTATCCCTGGAAAAGGCGATACCATTAATATTTGTTTTTTATGCTCTCCTTTTGTCGCTTGAAAAGGTTTTGAAAAGATTAATGTTCTGAATTGCCAAGAGAACATTATAAGACGTAATATACCTTTTAAAAAATAAGGCAAACTATAAAATACTTTTTTTAGATGGTGGATGACATTATTTTTATTCGAGACTACTTTTTGACGTCTGAAAATAAACTGGCATTCGATGTTACTCACCAGTTGACCAATGATAGCACCAAGCTTTCTATCGGACGAAACAAGTAAAATTTTATTAGGTTGATATTGATTAAGCACCTCCTCTAATGCCATCAGTTGAAACAGTTGATAGATCGCAGGTGATTTCAAATAACTTTTTTCACTGGTTAAGCTTGGCCAATAATATGAAAATTGACCATCTAGCGAAAAAAAAGATTCTAGCGAACAACCCTTTACGTCTAATTTAGAAAAATCTTCTGCCCAATCAAGATACTTTTGTTTTAACGTACAATCATTTTGTTCTATGTAATTTGGAATAGATACATCATGATCCACATCAGCATAATCGTGCCACACAATCTTTTGATCATATTGTTCAGTTACTACATAATCACCATCAACAATAAGGATAGTTGATGCTCTTGACGTCATAACATACCAATCATGGTTACAGGTGCACCATCTGCAGCTTCTAGCATTAAAGGAAGCGCAATGACCTCTTTAAGCTCTCTTTTTATATGATCTAATGCAACATCCTCAAATATCCGAATACCTTGACCAAGTAATGCTTGGTGTATTTTTCGCCCTTGATCACGATCAAGCAAAGAGGTCACAGAAATTACATCCAATCCAATGGCTTTAAGATTTGGATAATATTCTTCAAGTAACGGTACAATAGACGCATCAATAATAGGAGATGACTGCCAGTAAGTCACAGTATCACGGTGATTTTCCATACCTGTTTTAAACAACAGTAAATCAACATTTTTGCAGGGCTGAATATGTTGTTTCAAAAATTCTGGAGTAATTGATCCACCTGGTTCAATACCACAATCAATTAAAGAAGGGTAAGAAAAGATCCAATCATTCGCATCATAATCCGTGAGAGTTTTACCTTGATCAACAAAATGTGAAGGCGCATCAACATGTGTGCCTAAGTGATTTGACATTGACACATGTAACTGGTTGCAGGTATCTCCGCATGAAATCGACTTTTCTCTTTTGACAATGAGACCCTCTCCACCTTTATAAGCTGGTGTCTTAGCATTTAGTGGATGAGATAAGTAAATACTATGAGTCATAACGTTGTAACCTTTTCTTCACTAACCAATATTTTTTGTAATAGCGCCATTTGCTCCTTATCTCTTTGAAGGTACTCCATCACTGCCGCTATCTCATGAGGCTCATTGACTGATGGTAAACTTTTCTTAACATCGATAGAAAAAATATCGTAACCATACTCAATTATTCTCATTTGCTCAATAAACTCTCCTGATTCAATTTCACCAGGCTGTAATGAGATCAAAGTTGATAAAAACTCTTTTTTATACGCAATCACACCTAAAATTTTACGAATGTATTTCTTTTGGCTATCTATTTCTTGATGGCTTGGACTGCGACGAAAACAAAATAGTATTCTTCCATTACGAGCCACAGCACACTTCACAAAAGAGTGTCTATCTAATTCGTCATCCTGCTCTATTGGACCTGTAATATTCCATGCTAAACGTTCTGGCATAGAAGTAATATTAGTTGCAACATGGTCGATGTATGAAGGATCTAATAATGGCTCATCACCTTGTAATAAAATTACATGTGTACAATCCAATGACTTGATTGCCTCTGCAACTCGACTGGTTCCATTTGTATGAGTATTGGCAGTCATTATGACATTTCCACCATAGGATTTCACCATATTAGCAATCCTATCATCACATGTAGCTACATAAACATCGTCTATCTTGTTGGACAGTAGCGCTCTTCTACGAACATGCTCAAGCATGGGTAGACCATGGATTGGCAACATCATTTTTTCAGATAATCTAACAGACGCTAGATGCGCTGGAATCACTGCTATAATTTTCACATTTTCTCCCTTATTGTGGTAAAACACCACAATCAACATTAATGCATTGTCCTGTAATGGCACTCGCTTGGTCTGAGGTTAAAAAGAGACACGCCGAACTTATTTCATTGGCTTCAGGCAATCTTTTCATTGCTGATTGTTGTTCTGAAAACTGCTGAAAAAATACGTCCGGAGACCCAGCAGCGGGTGACTCTCTATCCTTTAATGCCTCTACTAAGCCATCCGTCTTGACTAATACTGGACAAATTGCATTTACACGGATGCCTTTTATGCCTAACTCTTTTGCAAGCGACTGGGTAATTCCATTAACTGCAAATTTCGTTGCACAGTAACAAGTATTATTTTTAGAACCTCGTTTACCAGCTAAACTTGATATATTAATAATTGAACCATTGCCATCCATAACGTTTGCAGCAGCCTTACAGCCCCATATGACTCCTTTGAGGTTTGTAGCAATCATATCATTTAAAAAATCATCGTCAATTTTATCAATCGGCCGCCATTCTGAGTAACCTGCATTATTAATATATGCATCCAGCCTACCAGTCAAATCAATGGCTTTCTGGGCTAGTACCAAATGGTCTTCTTCTATCCTTGCATCAAAATCAACCACCTCTACTTTATTGCTTAACTTATCTAACTCACTCGATGATGAACGTGCACCGACAATCACATTATAACCAGACTTTACATAAGCACTCACCATGGATAACCCTATACCCCTATTTCCACCAGTAATAACGACTGTCTTTTGTTGGTTATTTAAATTGTCATGCATGAAAAACCCCCATCAACAAATAATTCTGAACCCGTAACGAATGAAGACGCATCTGAAGCTAGCCATAGAATTGCTGGTACGAGCTCATTAGGCTCCCCATATCGACCCATAGGTGTATGTGATAATATTGCATGTTCACGCTCAGGTGTAATGAAGTTTTTTTTATTCCAATCCGTAGGAAAAAAACCAGGACGTATAGCATTCACTCTCACACCCTCTTTACCCCACTCTCTACCTAGATTTTGTGTAAGGTTTTTGATGCCAGCTTTTGCAACTGAATAGGAAAATGCTTTTGACAATGGAGGTCCGGCAGATGCTGAGGATATGTTAATAATACTCCCCCTACCACGACTTAACATATGCTTCCCAAATACCTGACACCCCAGAAAAGTACCTGTTATTTGTGAGTCGAGGATCGCTTGCCACTCCTCTAACTCAATATCTAAAAATGGTG